>CAZDHQ010000693.1:0-2991 GCA_964505135.1 uncultured Ferruginibacter sp. | reverse complement strand
TCAATAGTGATGAAGCCATATACAGGGTCGTTGATGATTTTTCTTGATGCCATTTTTAAATAATCGGTCTCTGTCTTATTTTATCCTCATCAATTACAGTAAAATAGTTTTCCAATTGCAATTGTTTATTCTTGAGTAAGCTCAGCAATAAATAGGCTGGATCACCCGGAAAAAAATTTTCAATTCTAAAAAGCACAATCCCTCTACAATTTTTTACAAAAGATTTAAATACAAGTTCACCAAAATCCTTGTCAAAAGTGAGGATGATTTCTTCATTCCTTATGGCCTCTTCCAAAAGAAACAGATCAGGTTTGCCTCTAAATTCTTCAAAAACACTTTTTGTTTCAAAACCATTTTCTTTCAGTATTGCTATACTGTCAGCAGGAAAATTTTCATCTGCCAAAAACCGCATCAGGCAATAAGTTTTTTATTGTAAAGTAACCCGTCTTTCAGACAATCATGTGCGTAGGCAAAAACAGCAAGTATAGATTCATGGGTAAGAGAAGGGTAGTTTCTTAAGAGCATATCTTCAGTCCAACCGTCGGCCATTCTTTCAAGAATAAATTCTACTGAAAGTCTTGTGTTTTTAATCAGGGGCTTTCCCTGCAGCATTGCATTATCAGAAGTGATGTAGTCTTTCCAGTCCATATACAAATTTAATAAACTCGTTTTTAATAATGTTAAAACTTATCCAAAGCAGGATAAAGCAAGTAATCACAGGCTTAAAAAATTAAATTTGTGCCGGTTTACAAGCTTGATTGCTTATTTTCCTTCCTTATTAACGTCCGCAAAAACTAAAATCAATATGAGTGTAGCAAAAATACTTTGGGTAGATGATGAGATAGATACATTGAATTCACAAATTATGTTTTTGGAAAACAAAGGTTATGAGGTTCAGACAAAAACCAACGGTTTTGATGCTGTAGAATTTGTGAAAGCTAATATTGTAGACGTAGTATTGATGGATGAAAGTATGCCCGGCATTACAGGCCTGCAAACATTACAGCAGATTAAAGAAGTAAATAATAATCTTCCCGTGGTGCTCATCACCAAAAATGAAGCGGAGAATATAATGGATGAAGCCATTGGGTCGCAAATCACAGATTATTTGATCAAGCCAGTAAATCCCAACCAGGTATTATTAAGTCTTAAAAAAATTATTGACAATAAAAGATTGGTTGCAGAAAAAACAACTTCGGCTTATCAACAGCAATTCAGGCATCTTTTTATGGCACTGAATGATAACCCAGATTACAATGGGTGGATGGAGATTTATAAAAAGCTGGTGTATTGGGAATTGGAAATGAAGAAGAGTGACAGCCCTGAAATGCAGGAAGTGTTTCAAACACAGAAAGCCGAAGCCAATACTGAGTTCTTCAAATTTATATCAAGAAATTATGCAGGATGGGTGCATCCAAAGACTACGGATGCTCCTGTGATGAGCAATAATCTGATGAAGTATAAAGTGCTGCCGCATCTGCAAAAGGGTACGCCATTGTTTTTTGTATTGATTGATAATTTAAGATACGATCAATGGAAAATGATACAACCCATTTTTGCAGAAAGCTTTCGCATACAGGAAGAAGATACTTTCTATTCCATTTTGCCAACGGCCACGCAATATGCCCGTAACGCCATCTTTGCAGGCATGCTTCCAATTGATATTGAAAAACAGTTTACAACCCAATGGAAAAATGATGATGAGGAAGGTGGAAAGAATTTGCATGAAGAAGAATTTTTTAAAGCACAATTAAAAAAACTCGGGAAGGGTGATATTAAATACACATATACCAAGATTACCAATAACCATGATGGACAGAAGCTGGTAGATAATATGCATAATATGATGCAGAATGATATCAACGTAGTAGTATACAATTTTGTAGATATGCTGAGCCATGCCCGTACCGAAATGGAAGTACTGAAAGAATTAGCGGGTGATGAAATGAGTTACCGCAGCATTACACAAAGCTGGTTTGAGCATTCGCCTTTACACCAGGCACTTAAAAAAATTGCTGATAAAAACATCACACTGATAGTGGGTACAGATCATGGGAGTGTAAGAGTAAAAACACCGGCCAAAGTAATTGGCGATAAACAAACAACAGCCAACCTTCGCTATAAGCATGGCCGTAATTTAAATTATGAACCAAGAGATGTGTTGGCTTTTAGAGATCCAAGAGAAGCAGGCTTGCCAGTGCCAAATGTAAACTCATCTTTCATCTTTGCTAAGGAAGATATTTTTCTCTGTTATCCCAATAACTATAATTATTTCGTGAACTATTACCGGAACACATTTCAGCATGGCGGTATTAGCCTGGAAGAAATGATAGTACCCGTGGTGAGAATGACGAATAAGTAGCTGATTCATTCAAATACAACCTTTCTATATCAGCAATTGTTATAATTTCTGGAATGGTTATCTGCATAATCAACTAATCCACACTTTGTGGACAAAGAATTTTTTTAAATCATTGCTATTGAAGCAAGTTGCACCCAGATACTATGAAATACAATCAGCATACGTTAGATAAAATTGAAAGAATTGCGGAAGAGAATGGTTATATCATCCGTTATGAAAGAGGTACTTTCCAAAGTGGCTACTGTATTCTGCAGCATAAGAAGGTAATTGTTATCAATAAATTTTTCCAGGCAGAAGGACGTATCAATACCTTGATAGAACTGATGCCGCAACTGGATATTAATTATGACCTGCTGACACACGAAAGTCAAAAGATGTATGACGAAGTAATGAGCAGTGCAGTAGAAAAATAGTTTAATCTGTAACTCTGGTAATTTTTTATTTAGGGTTGATCTTAATACGGGGTAAACGTTCTAACGTTTGCCCCTTTGTTTTGGTTTCATCTTTCTCTTTTGGCATTCCGTAGCTGTTTGTTTTACTTTGCATAGTTTTCAAGATGAATTGTCCTCCCATCAAAATAACTTTTCTTGGCACTGGCACCAGCACTGGAGTTCCTATAGTAGCATGCA
>CAZDHQ010000692.1:0-2994 GCA_964505135.1 uncultured Ferruginibacter sp. | reverse complement strand
CGGAAGAATTTATCATCAATGCTTATCAAAAATTTGTGCAAACTATCAGAAACACCTACCCTAAAGCACAGATTATTTGTATGATGGGTAATATGGATATTACAAGAAAGGGGTCACCATGGCCAGCCTATGTCGAAAAAGCTGTAGCACCATTAAAAGACAAAAACATTTTTACTTTTATTGCACCGTATAAAGAAACTGATGGACATCCAAAGACAGCGGAACAAAAACAGCTGGCTGATCTCCTGATCAAATTCATTGATGAACACATCAAATGGTAGATATGACAAATCCGTTACCTCCTATTAATATCGTACACAAGTTTAGACAATTGGATGAAAAATTATTGGAATTGCTTTTGTCACTCACAGCAGAAGAATGGCAACTTCCAACTGTAGCTAAACTCTGGAATGTGAAAGATGTAGTGGCTCATCTATTGGATACCAATATCAGGATTTTATCATTGTTAAGAGACAATCACCAGGTAACTACTCCATCCATTCAATCATATACTGATTTGGTTAATTATCTCAATCAACTAAATGCTGATTGGGTGCAGGCACTGAAAAGAGTAAGTCCATCAATGTTGATATTACTTCATCAAACAACCGGACCGTTGTATTGTGCCTATTATGAATCACTCGACCCTTATGCAAAAGCAAAATTTAATGTAGCATGGGCAGGTGAAAACGAAAGCCTAAACTGGATGCATATTGCAAGAGACTACACAGAGAAGTTTCTGCACCAGCAGCAAATAAGAGATGCAGTAAACAAACCGGGATTGATGAATAAAGAATTTTTTTATCCGTTCATTGACATTTTTATGCTGGCCCTACCACACACTTTTAGAAATACAAATGCATCGGAAGGAACCTGTGTGCAACTAACGGTAACGGGTGAAGCAGGTGGATCATGGCAACTTATTCACCAGGATTCACAATGGAAATTAACCAAAGATGTGCCTGCAGAAATTCATTCATCTGTCAGCATTAAGCAGGATGATGCATGGAAACTATTTTCAAAAAGCCTGGCACCAGCGGAGGTTATAGAAAAAGTCAACATCTCAGAAGACAAAAGATAAGGTAAAATTGCATTAAGCATGGTCTCGGTAATGGCTTAATATTTAGTTTTTTTTATTTTTCAACGAGACTTTTTGAATAGTTATTCAAACATAATTTTCTAATTTCGGCGCCGGAAATAACAAATCATCAAAAGTATTAGACTCAAGGTGCAATAATTAAAAGCTCAACCCCAACATTACTGCACGATACGGCAGTGATGATATTTCAATATGAAAAAAACAGCAGTGATTGTAGCCGGCGGTAGCGGCAGCAGGATGAATAGTAATCTACCAAAACAATTTTTATTATTAAAGAGCAAGCCCGTTTTATACTATACACTCAACACTTTTCTACAGGCTTATGATGATCTCAACATTATTCTTGTATTGCCGGAAGAGTACATTGCAGCAGGACAGGAAATCATAGATGCCTTTTTTGATTATAACAGGATTAAGATCACTGAAGGGGGCCGCACCCGTTTTCATTCAGTACAAAATGGATTGGCATTGATTGAAGAAGAATGTATTGTTTTTGTGCATGATGGTGTTAGATGTTTATTGAGCGTAGACTTAGTTCATCGCTGCTTTGATGCGGCAATGGAATTCGGCTCTGCGATACCGGTAGTAGATTGCAAAGACAGCGTACGGATAGTGAAAGATGATAATAGCGAAGTGCTGGATAGAGACAGGATAAAATTGGTGCAAACACCGCAAACCTTTCATAGTAAAATTTTATTGCCCGCCTTCAAAATTGACTTCAAAGATAAATTCACGGATGAAGCAACGGTGATGGAAGCTTTTGGATTGAAAGTGCATTTAATTGCAGGCGAAGAAAACAATATCAAAATTACAAAGCCAACTGATTTGATAATTGCGGAGCAATTATTACCTGCTTAGGATTTGAATAAGCGTAAGAGCCAGGGAAGCCGATTCAGTCGAATACCTGCATATCTTTCTTCTGTTGCTCCAAAGCTGCTGTAGAAAAAGGCAAGGCTTTGTATATCGCTTCCTTCAAAATCAAGCAGCAAATTAGTGCCGGCATGGTCTTTTATAAAGGCATCAATCAATGCATGTGAAGCTCCAATAGTTTTGCCATTAGGATGATTACCCACTAAAATGTAATAAGCCCTTTTTTCGTCTTTAAAAAAAACAGCAGAAGCAATTAACTCTTGCGTGGAAGAATAGATTCCGTAGGTCAGGGCTTTCCTGTCATTCAACAATTGCTTGTATAGATTTTTGAAACGGTCATAGTCCTCATCAGTTAACCCGCTGGTTCCATTCAGTTGCAGTTTGGCAAGCGTTATTATATCCTCAACACTAATATCCTTTTCTACTTTGCAATTAAGCTGTACTGATTTTTTGATATTCCGTTTAATATTGTCCCGATAGTTTTTATAAATATCATCGTAAGACTGGCTGAGATCAAGCACATAATTCATTCGTTCATACAAATCAAAATCAGTTAGCTTGAAATGATTAGCATGATTCAAATAAAAATCCCAGTACTTGAATTTTGAAGGAACTGCTTTTAAAAAATCATTTACAATGGATGCGGTTATATGCTTCCCAAAAACACCCAGGGCTGCAGTAAATGCAGGCTGATACAAATAATAGATCCCATACTTCTTTCTCCATACCAAAGGCATCACCAACTGGTAATCATCTGCTACCAGGGCATCCCAATGTGTTGCCATTGCACCCAGGTAAATAGACTGTGCATAGATTAAGCTGTTGCCTGCTTGATGAATACAGGCATCCCACTTCTTTTTATCAATATGCTTGTATGGTACATATTGTATCTGCACGGATCAATACACTAATTGAGGTAAAAACTTCTTCAGCTTTATTTGAGAAAGATCAATACTGTAAGTAATTTTCTGAAAGAACTTATTTGCTTCGGGGTCAGTTTTGAGTTGTTCTTTAAATGCTTTACT
>CAZDHQ010000691.1:0-2996 GCA_964505135.1 uncultured Ferruginibacter sp. | reverse complement strand
ATGCTTTTATGGAGCATCCCTGGTTTAAAGACTGGTTTAACTCACCTTACTATCACCTCCTTTATTTTAACAGGGATGAAAAAGAAGCTGCTGCTTTTATTGATGAACTGATCGATTATTTACAGCCACCTTTAGGTGCAAGTATGCTGGATGTAGCCTGTGGCCGCGGCCGGCATTCCATACACCTGGCAGAAAAAGGTTTTAATGTTACTGGCATTGATTTAAGCGAAGACAGCATTGCAGAAGCGCTGCAGCATGAAACTGATCACCTGCATTTTTACCGCCACGATATGCGCCTGCCTTTTTGGGTCAACTATTTTGATTACGCTTTTAATTTTTTCACCAGCTTTGGCTATTTCAATACCCGCCGTGAAAATGACAATGCCATCCGAACCATTGCAGGCAGCCTCAAAAGCAATGGATATTTTGTGATGGATTATTTAAATGTGCATTATGCAGAAGACCACCTGGTGTACCAGTTTGATAAGGAAATTG
Source organism: uncultured Ferruginibacter sp. (assembly GCA_964505135.1). Lineage (GTDB taxonomy): Bacteria > Bacteroidota > Bacteroidia > Chitinophagales > Chitinophagaceae > Ferruginibacter. The sequence continues at coordinate 2,501 of CAZDHQ010000691.1, read as the reverse complement.
ACGGCATCAATTTTTTCATCACCAAGTGGTTTGATGAAACCCATTTTTATAAAAAGGTTGTAGTGGAAGATGATGCTTTGGAAGCGCCGTTGGTATTTACCGAAAAAGTAGCCAAGTTTTCATTGGGTGATTTTACAGAGATGTTTGCCTACCAGGGATTGCAGATACAGGAAGTATTTGGTGATTATAATTTTGCGCCTTATGATGTGAAAAAATCACCAAGGTTGATTATGATTGCGAAGAAGGGGAGGTAATTTTTTGTACTTAGCTTTTGGATTGCTATTTGGCTTCGATGGCGCTTGTTCCCCACTTGTTGGTGGATCGCATGCTGAAGTTTTGGTCAGCATCCGGACATATATCGTAGGGCTCCTGTACGCTATATTTCTATTGTACTAATCTTCGAAGCGTTTGAATAAGCTAATAAGGTCAATTCATATCTTAGGTCGGTTTCTACTAAGGTTTAAAACAAACTTTATTCGGAAGTGAAAATTGGAAATAAGGGTTTCTAGTTTCGCTTTTCAAAACCTTATTTACTTTCTTCAACCTTAGTAGAAAAATAGCATAGAGATGGCCCGGCCTTATTACCTTATGAAACCTTTATGTTGCCATTCACGGAACAGGCAAAACCTTTATAATGCAACGCATAAAAAGACAGCCTTTATGCTTCACATTAACATTTCCTTGCATTATTAATCGCTTAAGCGGCAGCTTATTTAAGATTTCGTATAATAATTTATCAGCCCTGTTGTCGTTATACCAGCAATATTGTTCATTAAAAACATTTCCGTATGCTACCATCTTTACTAAAAAGCACAATCCTACTCTTGCTGCTGGGTGCATGTTCCAGCACTGCACACAATAACCTGCAGGAATCAGCAGCCAATAAAGATCAGGTCAATCAGCCGCAGCCAATAATTGCCGATAGCCTTAAGCCGGCTTCTTTAATGGAACTGCCTCAAACACAGTACGGCGGCTTTGTACTAAAGCAAGGTTTGTATGAAGGCGAGTTTAAAACCTATTGCCTGCAGCCAGGTACACCCGATCCGCATGCAGGGGATGCTTATTTTCAGTCATGCATTAGTGGTAATAACAAAGAGATTGTAGAAACAGCACTGCTCAATTCAAGGGAGCAACCAAATATATCGCAACGCAATATCCAGTTGCTGCTATGGTGTACAGTAAGCGGTGGTGATTACAATAAGCTTTCCAATTCTGTAAAGGCAGATGCTGCCCGACTCCTGACACCAAAACAAATCTTCAAATTAAAGGGTGGCGTTATCGGCGCATTAAAAACAGTGTCTTACTCAACAGGTATTTTTAATGCCAATGATGATATCCGAAAATTATTTGATGCTGGTATTTCTTCTTACGAAGCTTATGAAAGAATGGCTGTGCTCAATGAACCATCCAAACGCATTAAAGATGTATCACCGGATTTATGGTACCAGCAACCAGGTAATTATTATGTGCGCTATTATCCTGTCAGCTATCAAAAGGTCCGCATACAGGTATATGTACCCGATGGCCTGCTGGACAGTACCGGCAAAGTAAATGGAGATTACCTCGTTTTTGATCCTACAGGTAAACAGGCAGTGCCCGCCTTTACCAATGCACAGCGCCTGGGTATCGGTGCGCCTGTGTTGAATGTATTACGTGAGATCATCCGTATTAACCGGCAACAGCCTCCTATCATTAAAACACCTAAACAAGATAAGCAGCTACCTGTTCCATCAAAGCAGCAATCGATTTGATTTAAACAAGTAAAAGGTTATCGAATAAAAGAACGGGCTCTAAATCAGGTGCCCGTTCTTTTTTCTCATTATCCCTTGCTATGCTAACAATCAGTTGTGTGATTCCCAAAAATATAATATGTTTGAACATATGAACAAAATACCACTCCTCAATCATGATAGTAAAATGCCGCTTCACCGCCAGGCCGAAGAGCAGTTAAGAAAGCTGATAAAGGATAATCATTATAAAGAAGGAGACCTGTTTCCAAAAGAAACAGACCTGGCCCGGCGCTGGGGTATTTCACGTAATACTTTGCGGCAGGCCATTCATAACCTGGTGAATGATGGTTTGCTCGAAAGAAAAAAACGCAGCGGCACCTTGGTAAAAAAGAAAAAGATCACCACTGATCTTAGCAACTGGTTCAGCTTTACGCATGAAATGGAATTAAAAGGAATGCCTTTTAAAGACCTGTTTCACCTGGTAAAAACGGTGAAAGCAAATGCTGATGTTGCCAAAGGATTTGGAATAGAAAAAGATAGCAAACTGATTTGTCTTGAACGTATCCGCAGCACAGGTAAAAAGCCAATGGTATATTTTGAATCCTTTTTTCATCCACGCATTGGTCTCACAGGAAAAGAAAATTTCAAGCAGCCGCTCTATGAAATGCTGGACAATGAATTTCATATGGTGCCGGTTTATTCGCAGGAAGAAATAAGGGCCATTGCTGCAACAGAAAAAATTGCTTCCCTGCTGGGCATAGAAAAAGGCAT
>CAZDHQ010000690.1:0-3007 GCA_964505135.1 uncultured Ferruginibacter sp. | reverse complement strand
AATATGTGCTGTGTTGCTGCAACCGGCCAGGAAGAAGAGACCAGCGATGGCAACAAAACCCATTTTTAAAAATTGCTTCTTCATTTTTGCTCCATTTTGTTTTAATGATAAGAAGCAAAAAATATGCTGTTGCACAAACTGTCATGTGAAAGTTTAGTGAAAGAAATTCTACAAATTATTGTTCAGAAGAGGCTGTTAAAATCAATGCAGGTCTGTACATCAGCGTTTCATAAAAATAAAGATGGCTCCGACAAGTGTAAGTAGGATTACCAGTTTTCTGTAACTGTCATCGTGTATGCGCTGCACAATTTTGATCCCGGCCACAAAGCCAATTGCAAGAGCTGGCAACAAAATTAAATCCGTAGTAAGCGTTTGTGTATTGATATTCTTCCAATACAAAATTTGAAAGGGCAGCTTAAATAAATTGATTACCAAAAATACCCATGCTGCAGTTCCAATAAAATCATTTTTGCTCATGCGCATGGCCAAAAAATAAATATTGGAAAAAGCGCCAGCCAGGTTACCCAACATCGTGGTGATGCCGGCAGTAATACCGGTGCTTGCTGCAAACAAAGGATGCGTAGGTACCTTATCTGTCTTTCTCATTTCCATTACAATTATTATCACCACTGTAATGATGATAATAATTGCCATCAGCTTTCTAAACACTGCTTCATTCATATCCTTACCCACATACACACCAATTAAAATTCCAATGGCCATCCAGGGAATAATTTTCCAAAAATGTTTCCATTGAGCATGCCTGTTGTAATACCAAACAGCGCCAATATCAGCAGCACATAATAATGGCAGTACTATTCCCGTAGAAGCTTTACCACCAAATACCAATGCCATGATGGTTACATTCAGCATGTCAATTCCTTTTAGCCCCGCCTTTGCAAGGCCAACGATAAAGGCACTTAAAAAGATCAACACTATATTGAGTGTTGAGAAACCCTGGAGTACTTCCATAATTAGTTATTAATAGGCTGTATCTATACTCCCCACCAGTAAGTAAACTTAAGTACCAGCGCCCTGTTGCGCACATACAAGGGAGAACTGTAATAGTTATCTGTGTACACAATAAAGAAATCACTTGCTGGTTTATAACGCCATTGCAGCCTGGTATTTACGTTTAAATTTTTCTGCTGGTTATTGTATTGCACAAAGGCGGTAACAAAAAACGTATTGGTAACGGTAACGTCTACCCTGGGACCAATCAGCCAGAGATTGGTATTTCCCCATGGCTTTGGCAACTGGATATGATTAAAACTGGTACTGAGTGTAATATTCACATAAGGCTGGAAACGATATCCCAAATCACTGGTAAGATTTAACCTTGTTCCACCGGCATAGTAACCGCCATACCTGGTAGAAAAACCATAGGTAAATAATTTCTGCGGTTTTGAAACAAAATTAGTACCCCATGCATCCCAGTTATGTTTGGTGCCTGTAGCAAGCGTATCCTTTCCAGAATTCGTTGGATCAAAAGGACGCAGCAACTGCACAAAATCATGTGCTATCCATGCATCAAATACTGCCTGGTTTCTAAAGTTAACCTTGTAATCCAAAAAAGTTTCATTATCGGTTTGATGAAGATCATTATTAAAATAAAAGGTAGAGTTAATCAATGGTCCATGGCTTACCACGCTACCCCATTTTGGAAAAAATAAATAACTGGCACTGGGATTTATCTTAAAATAATTATTGCGTGGCAGATAACCGACCTCTGCATTGTAATTATTTCCTACATACTCATGCTGCCAGGCTAATAACCATTTTTTATTGGTGAATTGCAGGTTAGCTGCATGCACCCAGTCTTTAGAATGAACACCGGGGCTAAATGATTTAAGCATCAAAACCTTTCCAGTGTACATATTATTGGCAGATGCCAGGTTGTATTCAATACCCAGGTTTCGGTTGTATAAAGAGTATACTGGCTTAGTAGTATCCTTTCCCGGCTCATAATCAACAGACTGTTTGTTCACAAACATGAGGCGGATATTGGATCTTGAAAATACTCTACGCTGTAAAGCAAGCACTGTAAAATTTTGCGAAGGCAAACCCGTTTCATCCTGCTTCTTTGTTTTCATATCCATTACGCCTATGCGCCAGTCTTTATTAAGGCTACCACTTAATCTTGCTCCATAATTGATAGGAACACCCAGCCCTATTCTTCTTGAAAAGAAAGGACGGATATTGGTGTAACCAAAATTGGCAAAGAGATCCGCATTCTCTAAAAAGAACTGCCTGCGTTCAGGAAAAAATAATTCAAAGCGGTCGAGATTAGTCACTTGCCGGTCTACTTCCACCTGGGAAAAATCCGGGTTCACAGTTAGATCTAAGTTAAGAGATGAAGTCAGCGCCACCTTTGCATCAGCTCCAAACTGCTTCTTGAATGCAGTTGGCTTTTTAACATCATAATCTTTGGTAATTCCAGACAGTGCATAAGGAATAATAGAGACATTAGCGCCCGGATCTGGCGGTGCCTGGTCCCATACTAACGTGCCTGTATATGCAAGGGAAGCAGTTGGAAATTGCCTTGGTACCGGGGCCCATGCTGATTTCTCAGGAGCTTTAATATCCAGCCTGCTAAAATTAATTCCCCACTGGGTAATGCCTTTCTTATACCGGATGGTTTTAAAGGGAATCGCCGCTTCAAATACCCATTTTTCTTCATCACTTTTTACAATGGAATGCCATTTATTATCCCAGCTAAGATCAGCAGAGCCGCCGCTATACAGTGTTCCATCCCACTGGGCACCCGCAGCATTGGCGCCAAAAGTGAAACCGCTGGTGCGGTCATCAAAAGGATCAATAAAAAAAATAAAGTTGTCGTTCTTGCCAAAATTAAAATCTCGTCTTAGAGACTCTACCATGTGAGGCTGGTTATTGGGTAGGTAGCACAATGCAATGATGTAAATATTTTTATCATCATAGGTCATCTTCACAGCTGTTTTCACCTTTGCATGGCTGGTATCCATTGGTAAAACCATCAAGAAATCTT
>CAZDHQ010000689.1:0-3020 GCA_964505135.1 uncultured Ferruginibacter sp. | reverse complement strand
AACCGCAGCCTGCATGAAAAAGGTTACCAGGGTATGTGAATTACAAGAAGATTTGTGAGGATGACACCGGATGAAAACAGGCATACTAATCCAGTTAAATTTTTAAGCGCTGATGGCAAAGTGATTTATGAACAGCCGATGCAATACAATACAGACAGCTTTGATTTTTCTGCTGTACATAAAATGGGCAAGGCGTATTACAATTCGCAGGATAGCCTGATTAATGAACCGATTGATTTTACTACCCACAATAATTTGCCATTGGAAGATTTGCAGCAGTTGTTGCAATCAGTAATGTTTCCCTATTCCGTTCCTGAAAAACAGCGCTTTGATTTATCAGATGATGACTATGATTTTTTATATCGCTGGATGAGCCAGTTTCCATCAGAAACCAATTATCCTAAATATGATACGTCTCAGTATTTTGACAGCTATGTGAAGTTCTATTTTAAGAATGGATCAAGAACATTGCCACCGGAGGTTCGTGTGTTTAACAAAGTGGGATGGGCTTATGGCTGTATGACGGATGTGAGTTATGTAGCAGATTTTAAGAATAAGGTAGAGTTTATGCTAACCGCTACCATTTATGTAAATAAAGATGAAGTTTTAAATGATGATAAATACGAGTATGATGAAGTAGCCTTACCATTCTTTTATACACTGGGTCAGCATATTTATCAATATGAACTGCAGCGTAAAAGAAAATTCCAGCCAGATCTTTCCAGGTTTAAATTAAATTATGAAAAGCGAATTCCGGATAACAGGGAGAGTATAAAAGATGCAGACAACTGATTACACTTTTGCCATCAGTTCCTGCAGAATTTTTTCCAGTGCCTTAATGCGTTGCTCCAGTTCAGGCAGGTTTCTTGCAAGGGCCTGGCTTCGTAATGCTGATGTATAATCGAAAGCTGGAGATCCCGTAACAGCAGTATTTGGAGTTTTGATAGACTTGCTTACACCACTCTGTGCATTGATTTTACTGCCATCAGCAATTTGAATGTGCCCCACGATGCCTGCCTGCCCGCCGATCATTACATTCTTACCAATCTTGGTGCTGCCACTTACACCAGCCTGTGCTGCAATCACTGAGTTATTACCCACTTCTACATTATGTGCTATCTGCAGCAGGTTATCCAGTTTGGCGCCTGCTTTAATAATGGTGCTTCCAATAGTAGCACGGTCAATAGTAGTATTTGCGCCAATCTCCACATTGTCCTCAATCACCACGTTACCCATCTGCGGTACTTTTTTATAGCTGCCATCTGCCTGCGGTGCAAAGCCAAAACCATCACTGCCTATTACCGTACCAGCGTGAATGATTACGTTGTTACCAATAACCGTATTGTAATAAATTTTTACACCTGCATGTATTACCACATTTTCACCAATGATGCTGTTGTTTCCAATAAACGTGTTAGGGTATACCTTGCTGTTATTACCGATAATTACTTTTTCTCCCAGGTAAGTAAAAGCTCCAATATAGGTTTGATCACCCACTTTGGCAGTTGCATCAATATACACAGGTTGCTGTATACCGGTTAGTTGCTGTTGTTGAATTTGCTGGTATTTTTCCAATAAGGTAGCAAACGCTATGTATGCATCAGGTACTCTTATCAGGGCAGCACCTACTTCTTTTTTTAATTCCAGTGATTCATTTACAATTACGATGGATGCTTCGGTGTTGTAGAGATATTCTTCGTATTTAGGATTGGCAAGAAATGATAATTGACCCTGTTTAGCTTCTTCAATTTTTCCAAAGGATGAAACCGCAGCTTCCGCATTACCCTCTACCTTGCCATTGATCATCATTGCTATTTGTGCTGCTGTAAATTGCATAAACGGGAATTAATTTTTTTTCCATTTAACAGTGTTTTCCTGTCACTGTTGTTAATTGATTATTGAAGTAGTTTATCTCAAAAAACAAATGTAATATTTTTTAATTTTCCCACTCAGGTTTTGACTGATCAAAGCATCATCCACTTCAGATATGTCTTTTACAGAACCATCTTTAAAAAGTATTTGAATGCGTTCATGCTCAAAATTATAGGTGCTGCTCACTGCTTCGCCGGTAAAGACAATCCATTCAGCGTCTTCGTTGCTTATGCCTAACTTCTTTTCTACTTCTCTGCGCTTTTCTGCAAGCATTAATTCATCCACAGGCTTTGGAAAATACCTGACTTTAAGTAATTCACGATTAACAATACCATTGCATAAAAAAGCCAGTACTTTATCATCATGATGACACCATTCTTTAATTGCACAGATCACATCATGATCGTCCAAACTGCAAAACTCCTCCAATGTTACATTCTCCAGTGGTTCATTAATAAATTTATTGACTGGTAACTTGGTTTGAGCCTTAATGTACTTTGCTCTTTTAATTATACGCTGCAGCATTTGCTCTGCACACAGTACTGTTTTATGCAGGTAAACCTGCCAATACATTAATCTTCTTGCCACCACAAATTTTTCGATGGAATAAATGGCTTTTTCTTCCACCATCAAATCGCCATTGTGTACTGTAAGCATTTTTATGATGCGGTCATAACCAATAACACCTTCACTCACGCCTGAAAAAAAACTATCTCTCGATAAATAATCCATTCTATCAACATCTAATTGGCCGCTAATAAGCTGATGCAAAAATCTTTTTGGATATTGATTGGTGAAGATATCAATGGCCGTTTGCAGCCTGCCATTAAACTGTTTGTTCAGGTCTTTCATGATCAGCAGTGAGATGCTTTCATGATGCATGTTTTCAACCAATATATTTTCTAACGCATGGCTAAAAGGGCCATGGCCAATGTCATGCAATAAGATAGCAATCTTTGCTGCCTGATCTTCTTCTTTTGTTATTTCAATTCCTTTTCCTTTTAGCTCTGATAATGCATTGCACATTAGATGGTAAGCACCTAAGGAATGATGTAACCTTGTATGCACGGCTCCGGGATAAACCAAATGCGCCATTGCCATCTGGTGTATACGTCGCAGTCGCTGGTAATAAGGATGTGCTACAATTT
>CAZDHQ010000688.1:0-3021 GCA_964505135.1 uncultured Ferruginibacter sp. | reverse complement strand
CATCTGTTGCAGCCATTTTTACTGCCGTGTTATTGGCAGTTGCAGCAGCCACAGCCTCTTGCATGGCCAGGTGCTGTTGCTTTTCCTGCGCCTGCAGTAAAAAACCGGTTAACAAAAACAAAAGCATCAATCCTTTTCGTTTCATCTTTTTAATCATTGAGGCACAAAAATATTTTCTGCCAATTCTTTTTTTGGTAACATAAGTAACAGATAACACAAAGGGCGCAATCGAACTGCGCCCTTTTCTCAAACTCAACTGTATAAAACTAAAAAACATGATCTTTTTAGTTACTGCAATTTTTCATATCGCAGCCATCGTTTTATTACACAGTTTTTATTTTGCATCAAATGAATAGCATGTGTGTACCTACGCCACTTGCCTGTTTGTAAAAATCTCCCACGGTAATAATATCTTCCACGCCTTCATACAGGTCTTCCTTCTTATAATGGAACATATCCACGGCTAATTTGCATGCCCACATTTTTACACCAGATGCACTCAATATCTCCAGGAACTCAAGAATATCCGGCATATCAATCTTTTCCATTTCTTTTTTCATCATGGTAGTGGCCAGTGCTTCCATGCCTGGTAAGCCACCGAGCATGGTTGGTATATGCATCGCAGGGTTACCCACGGTAGCCACATGCAGGTGTTCCAGTTTTTTCTTGTGCACGGCTTCCAGGCCAAAGAAGGTAAAAAATATTTCTGCTTCTATGCCTTCCATCCTGGCGCCATTGGCCAGCACAAAAGCCGCATACACATTTTCTAAAGTGGCTTTGGAAAGTATGATCATCATCTTTCTTATCTCGCCATTGTATTCGCTCATAAAATTTACTTTAATTTTTAAAAAAATATTTGCCACAGATTACACGGATTTTCACAGATTGGTTTTGCCACGAATTGCACGAATGAACACGAATTTTTATTCTTCCTTTTTGTTACCGACATCTTTGCTCTTGGCAACATCGTTGTGCTGCGCCCCCACCTTTGGTGGTGGGTCACTCACTTGTACGTTTTGTTTTCTATTCATCGAAAAACAAAAGCAGCATTTATCTAAAGAGTCATCTCAAATCCATGAGTCCTTGCCCTAGCTCCTCCCTATGGGGGAGGCGGGGGTGGGGCCGTTATATACAACTCGCCGGCTTAGGCACACCTGCAATTTTAGTTGCAGTCTTCAATGGTGCTGTAGGGAACAGCGCATAAAATTCTTTGATGTCCACCACGCCGCTCTTGCCTATTTTACGAATGCTCAATGGCACTTCTTTTTTGTATTCATCCTGTATATAGCTGATCACATCCCAGTGTCTTGGTGATAAAGTGATCTGTGCTTCTGTTGCCAGTGTTTCGCCGATTTCTTTTGTCCATTGTTTAAAATCGGTTAGGTAACCTTCTTCGTTTACGCTGATGTTTTTTCCAGCAATTGTCTTTTCCATATAGTTTTATTTTAGTTGGTGCGTTTAAAAATGTTTTCCTGCTTCACTCATGGTTGCAGATACAAATGGGATATGCGTTCCCTTTAGTAACATATTCCAGTAGATCCACCTAAAGGCAAGCTTGCCCATGTGGTTCATACGGCTTTCTTTCAACAATCGTAACGGACCTACACCTGGGAATGGGAAGGTTCCTTCCACGGGCTCATGTGTGTAGTTAAAGTCTATCAGCAATGCCTTGCCACCGCCTGTTTCAATAAAGCAGTTAGCATGTCCATCAAACTCTTCTTTCAGCGGTTCACCGTTAATAAAGCGAATAATATTTTCTGTAAGAATCTCTGCTTCAAAATGGGCTACAGAGCCGGCTTTGGAGGCAGGGATATTGCTGGCATCACCTATCACAAAGACATTTTTATATGCCTGGCTTTGCAGGGTGGCTTTGTTGGTAGGTACGTAGTTAAGTTCATCGCCCATGCCTGATCTTTCCAGTAACTCATCGCCTTTATTGGTAGGCACGGTTACCAGCAGGTCAAAAGGAATTTCTCTTCCACCATAGTCAATGATCTTTTTGTTTTCATTGTCTACTTCAGCGATAGCAAAATCACTTTCTATATTAATATTCTTCTCCTGCAGCAGGTGATCTAATTTTTCTGTTGCCTTAGGTTTAGTGAAAGCACCACTCATCGGCGTTACATAAGTAATCTCCACTTTATCCCTCATGTGTTTGTGCTTAAAATAGGAGTCAGCTAAAAAAGAAAACTCCAGCGGTGCCACAGGACATTTGATTGGCATCTCGGTAATATGCACTACCAGCTTGCCACCCTCCCATTCACGTAACTTGTTACGCAATGCAAGGGAACCTTCAAAAGTGTAAAAATCAAAAACAGATTTTTGCCATTCACTTCCTTTCATGCCTTCTATTTCTTCCGGTGTAATCTTGGCTCCTGTTGCAATGATGAGCACATCATAACGAAATGCTTCGCCATTGCCCAGCAATACTGCATTTTGATCGGGCACTATTTTATCAATGCGTTCAGTGATGAGGTTTACGCCTTTTGGTATAAACTCAGCAATGGACTTAACAATATCTTCCGGCTCATATATATCAAAGGGAAGAAATAAATAACCGGGCTGGTAATGATGTTCTGTGCGTTCATCAATGATGTCAATTTCCCATATTGATTTGTCCAGTTCATGGCGCAGGTGGTTAGCCATCATGGTACCTGCTGTACCAGCGCCAAGGATTACAATTCTTTTCATATAGTTGTAGTTTGAGATTGGAGAAATTATTTAATCAACCATGATACAGATGCATGGTAAATATTATTGCTTAATGAGGATGTGCTGCTGTTATACTGTGCCCCTACATAGCTCTGTGCATCTGCTTTTACATCATTGTTAAATGCATGTTCATATGCTGCATTCAATACAATGGCTTTAGACACTTTTACAGAAAACCCTGCAGTTGCATGGTGCTTCACCACGGCAGGGAACACAGGAAATACAGTGGAAGTTGGAACAGGATTGCTGCCATATACATAACCTGCTCTTAATGTCCAATTTTTTGAAACATCGCCTTCAATTCCTGAA
>CAZDHQ010000687.1:0-3024 GCA_964505135.1 uncultured Ferruginibacter sp. | reverse complement strand
TGCCAATAATTGTTCATGATATAGCTGAACCAGGTAGCTGTGGGTGTTCCGCTTTTTTTCCATTCCTTATGTGCCTGGCTGATCACCTGTCGCTCATCAATCATAGTGCCGGGTTCTGCCATCGGCGCTTCAAAGAGCATCCACTGCATGCCATTATCCGCTGCTGATACATCTATCCACCTGCGGGCGCATAAAAAATCCATGTTAGAGCCAGGTAACTGGTCAGCCAAATATTTCATGCTGCCATAGCCTGCATCCACGGTTACATTATTGAATGCCGCATTAAATGGAAAACCAAAATGTACTGCTTCCTTTTGCCGGATGGCTTTTTTATCAAGTAAATTATCAATGATCACTTCATTGCTTCCTTTGTATAAAGTGATTCTTCTTTCTAAATGATTGGCACCGGGTGCATCACTTTCAATAGCGATGGAAACAAGTACTGGCCCATTTTCCAGCACTTTCACCTGTACAGCAGGATTGGTTTGTGCATCATTTGGATTCATTCCGGGAACATACCAATAACTGTTTAATCCCTGCTGGTTAAAACGGCCTGCGTAATTAAAAGACGAGTCTTGTGTAAAACTGTTGATGCTTCCTGTATTATCCCAGCCAATTTGAATTACGCCATTCGCAACTGCATGATCCGTGATCACAAAATCATTTTTTGCAGTAGTGTCTTCATATGTGATGGTGTAAGTGGCTGTTCCCAATGCAGGCACCTGCTCTGCCATAAACACCATTGAGCCATCAGCTAATTTTTGCAAGGGCAATTTTTTCCCGGTAGCATCTTTCACTGATTTTCCACTTACGGTTGAAGGCAAGCTTACCAAACCATTTCTTACCCAGGATGCTGTATTCACCACCACAATGTGTTTCGATTGCGGATTCATTATTGGCTGTAATAAATTTTTCTCTAACGCATTCACCTGCTGGTCTGCATCCAGCATAAACTGTTTCTTAATTCTCCATTGCTCTGTCACAAAAGGAATATCAGGCAATGAAATACTGTTGTGTGCTCCCCAGGTATGTTCATGAAACAATAAAATATTTTTCCATGCATCATAAAAACCTGGCTGGCTGTATTGCGAAGGATTTAGAATGGAATACAGTGTTGTTAGCTGCTGCAGCCTTAAGCTATTCATCCTGTTCTTACCTTCTTCATAAGCGGTGGAGGCTGCTCCATCTTCCCAGTAAGGCGTGATATCACCTTTTACTACAGGAATGCTGCTGCCATATTTCTGTTCAAATTCTTCAAAGAGTTTTTCTGTGGTGTTCAATACAATTTTTGGTGAAGCATATTTTTTATTCCACTGATCCACAAAGTCTGAAATGGCTGTATCAATTGGTCCATTATCTGCTACCACATTGTATCTCCACTGAACAATATCATAAGGATATTTTTTTTCTGCCAGTTCATTTAAATAGGCAGCAATCTTTTTTGGTCCACGCTCAAATGCACCACCCACGGGTGTTCCATGCCAGGAGGAATAACCCTTGCCGGCTGTCCAAAAAAGAATTTTTTCTTCACCTGATGGTGAGGTCCACCACACCGGTTTATCAGCCCATGTTCTTACAAAATGACCGACACGATCACCGAGATAAGGGTGATTCTCTCCCATATAATTAGGACCACTTGAAAAATATTTAATACCTCCTTTAGCAAAGGCGGTTACGGTTGTCCATGCATAACCGGGAATATCTGAGATCATGGCGCTGTTAATGGTTACACCATATTGATTTCTTAACTGAGTTGCATAGTCTGTATAATGAAAAGTTTCTTCCGGTTCACTCATACCAGTGAGGATATTGGCATACAAACCGGACAGGCAAATACTTCCTTCTTTTACAGCTTTGAAAAACTTTTCCTTTTGTTCTGCTGATGCCTGTTTCAAATAATTCTCAACCGGCCACAAGGATTCAATATTCCATTTGAATTTGGCTTCTGCCGGGTAGTTCTTTGTTTTTTCAATCATGTACAATGCGTCATCAATATTCTTCATGTGAATCTTCAACACTTCGGGTTGAAGATGAGAGTAGCCGATATCCGTATGCGAATGATGAATAAAATGCAGCACCCGGTGGATCACAGGCTTGAGGGCCACCCATTGGTTGGCAAGCAATTTATTTCCTGCCTTTGCTGAAATAGAAACACTGTCATCTTTTTGCGCAGGGTTCACCGGAATATCAAAATTATTAATACCGTTTTTTACGGTGAACGAATAAGACTCTTTATGATTCACCTGCACTTTTATCTGTTGGTCTTTGCCAAAATGCAATGCGGTTAACACAATAGGCTGCTTACCATTTTGCAGGATGAAAGGCATTGGCGTAACATCCACTTTTTCTTCAAAAGAAAATTTAAAGGTCATGTACCAATCATTGCTGCTTTGGTTTTGGCCAATTACCTTAAGCCTAACGGGGAGGCCTACCTGCACTTTACTCAGTGGCAATCTTAAAAAAGCCAGTCCATGTGCATCGTTGGCACCATCTCTTTTCATTTGCTGAAAAACCAATCTTGAGCTGTCTGCAGTAGCGTAACTCCAGTCTGGCTCTTGGTTATTTGGAAGCGTGGTGAAGGTTAATAGTTTCTCATCATTTACATATAAATCAAAGTTCATATTACCCTTGCTGGTGGCGCTTGAATGAGCTGCTACCCAACTTAAGTACACGTATTTTCCTTTGCTGCTTTTTGGAACAGGCGCTGTTTCCCATTCAATGGTTTTCTTTCCATCTGTACAGCGGGTTAATAAAGCAGTAGTAGCATAATCAGGATAAGCAGAAAAATAGCTGATGTTTTCTCCGCTGATTTCTTTTTCATAACCACTAATCCAGTCAATTTTGCCAAAATAAGGAACCGTCATCTGTGCATGAACACCTGCAACGGATAAAGCAACTATTGCAAGCAGGGTAATCTTTTTCATACGATCATTTTTATTAATTATTCAAAGACTTTTCGATTTCTTCCAGGCTCTTGCCCTTTGTTTCAAACAATTTTTGTTTGGCATAAACAAATGAAAGAAG
>CAZDHQ010000686.1:0-3029 GCA_964505135.1 uncultured Ferruginibacter sp. | reverse complement strand
TACTACCGTTACCGACTACACGAAAAAATTGTCTTTCATCAAAATTATCAATGGAGATCATTTTGCTTTTTTAAATCATGATTTGAATAAGGGAAAAGATACAGCTACTGCTGCGTTTAGTGCAGGTGGTGGAAAATACACCTTAAAAGACAGTACCTACACCGAACATTTAGAGTATTGCAATGATAGACAGTGGGAGGGGAATGATTTTTCTTTTACCATTACCATTACAAACGACACCCTGGTACAAACCGGCGTTGAAAAAGTAGAGAGCGCTGGTGTTAACCGTTTGAATATTGAAAGGTATGTAAGGGTGAAGGAGTAGTAGTTTCACTCAAATATTGTTTCACACAACGATTGCAAAGGATACGACGAAACAACGGAGAATCAGTTTCACACAATGATACAAAGGAAACAAAGGAACAACCAAGAATAAATTTCACACAACGATTGCAAAGAAGGCCGGGAAACAACGGATATTTAAAATTTATTCGTTGTCTTCTTTGTATTCGTTGTCCCTTTGTGTGAAACGCCTGCAGCAATGATCGTTTCTATTTTGTAAAGCATTTTTTTGTTTTAACCGAAGTGGATAATATTACGCCGATATTGGTTGGATATGGTATGCACACTGTGTATGAAAAAGCATGTTCCATTGCAGGGATTAAAGATGATATGCTGCAAAGGGAGATACGGGCAGCGCACATTATACCAGCCACAGGCAGGTTAGTAAACCTAAAGGATTGCAAATTTATAAAGCGCAAGAAGTCTGGGTAGTATTTGTTTTGGTTGGCAAGCGATGCTGGTTAGCATACATTACTTACCTTAGAGCATAAAGCTAATTGCGGTATGAACCTAAAACCTTTTCTTTTTTCCATCTTGCTTTCGCAGCAATTGACTGCCCAGTCTTACCAGAAAATTCATTTCAAGGCCATCCTGGTAGATACCCACAACGATATTTTAATGAAGGCTACAGATGATGATAGCATCAATCACAAGACCAATGAAATTGTGTTTGACCGTGATCTCAGCGGCAAAACGCATAGTGATTTGGCCCGCTGGAAAAAAGGTGGACTGGATGTACAACTATTTTCTGTTTTTTGTGATGGTACCAAAATCAATCCCTATCGTTTTGCCAACAGGCAGATAGATACACTGGATGCAGTGATTGCAAGAAACCCGGATAAGATAGTAAAAGTAGGCAATGTGGAAGAATTGATGAAAGCAGTGAAGCAACATAAGATAGCTGCTATGTGTGGCGTAGAAGGCGGACACATGATTGAAGATGACTTAACTAAAATAGATTCTTTGTATAACCGTGGCACAAGGTACATGACGCTTACCTGGAACAATTCTACTGCCTGGGCCAGCAGCGCTTTTGATGAAACTTTTAAAAAAGATATAGCTCACAAAGGGCTTACGGATTTTGGTAAACAGGTGGTAAAGCGTATGAATGATCTTGGGATGATGGTAGACGTTAGTCATGTGGGTGAACAAACATTTTGGGATGTGATGGCATATACTACCAGGCCCGTGGTAGCATCTCACAGCAGCGTGTATGCGCTTTGTCATCACCAGCGTAATTTAAAAGATGAACAAATAAAGGCGATTGCAAAAAATGGTGGCGTAATACAGGTAAACTTTAATCCAGGCTTTATTGATAGCACAGTGGATGCTAAAGAGAAAGCGTTTTTAGAGCGGCATAAAGCAGAAGCTGATGCACTTGTGAAAAGCGGCATGCCGGAGTGGAACATCCAGGATTACCTGTATCAAAAATATAAAGCGGAAATTAATGCGCTTCGTCCGCCATTGTCTTTGCTGATTGATCATATTGACTACATCGTAAAGTTAGTAGGAGTAGATTATGTAGGCCTCGGTTCTGATTTTGACGGCATCACCATTACACCACTGGAGCTGGATGATGTAACCAATTATCCGCTGATAACAAAAGCCCTGGTGGAAAGAGGCTACGGCAAAAAAGATATTTATAAAATTTTAGGCGGCAATCTCATCAGGGTGTTAAAAGCAAATGAAGTAAAATAATTTTTTATACTAATCGGCATGTGAAAGGCCCGGCAAGCTAAAATAGAAAGTAGCACCTTTATTTACTTCTCCTTTGGCCCACACTTTACCGCCATGCTTTGAAATTATTTTGTCAACAATGGCTAAGCCAACGCCGGTGCCATCAAAATCTGCAGGATTATGTAAACGCTGGAATACTTTAAACAGCTTATGACTGTATGACTGCTCAAACCCAACGCCATTGTCTTTTATAAAAAATACCACCTGTTTGTTTAAGCGATAAGAACCAATTTCAATCAGCTGTACCGGTTGGGCTGAACTGTATTTAATAGCGTTAGAAATTAGGTTTACCCAAACCTGTCTAATCGTGTTAAGATCACCGTTAGTTTCAAGTAAAGGATCCATGATCCATTGTACTTTATTACTGATGGCTTTTATTTCGGGGCTGGCAATTACCTGCTTCACCAGATCTTCCGTATTAATAGCCACCTTATCCAGCATGTGCCTGCTTATTCTTGAAAATTTGAGCAGGTCATCAATTAAGTAGCCCATCTTAATGGTATTACTTTTAATCACGCTGGTAAGGCGTAAGGCTTCTGCATCCAGTTTTGAACTGTACTCCTCTTCCAGGATACTGGTGAATCCTATGATGCCACGAAGCGGAGCCCTTAAATCATGCGATACAGAATAAGTGAAGGCTTCCATTTCTTCATTGCTTTTTTTCAATTGTTCTGTACGGAGCGTAACCCGGTCTTCCAGTTCTTCATTTAGTTTTTTTATTCTTCTTTCAGATTCCTTTCTTTCTGTAATATCTCTTAAAATGATTTGCAGCCTGCCGTCTGGCAATATCCTGGCTATTACTTCTCCTATAAATGAAGAGCCATCTTTACGGATCACATTCCATTCTGTAGATGAAATGCTGCCATCCTGGATCTTCATTATTTCCATAGCAATGAGGTGATGATCTTCCGGCGCAACTGCATCCGTTAAATTCTTAGTAACGATTTCCT
>CAZDHQ010000685.1:0-3040 GCA_964505135.1 uncultured Ferruginibacter sp. | reverse complement strand
AAGGATGTAATACATTTTAAATGGTTGCTGCTTTAAAGAACGATGTTCTGTACCATACTGCTTTTACCCGGAAAATCAGTGTTATAATGTAAACCCCGGCTTTCATGCCTGAATTCAGCGCATTTTACAATCAGGTAGGCAACAGTAATCATGTTTCGCAATTCGCAAAGTTGAGGAGAAACAATGGTTTTTTTATAGAGATCTTCTGTTTCTTCAAATAAAAGATCCAGCCTCTTCATGGCACGATGGAGTCGTTCATTATTTCTTACTATACCAACGTAATCACTCATCAATAATTTCATTTCTTTTACACTCTGTGTTATGAGGATCATTTCTTTTGGGGCATTGGTACCATCTGCTTTCCAATCTGGCACTTCTCCCTGTAATTTGTTTTCATAATTACTCATTACTCTTATCGAATCAATATATGCCCTGTGTGCAAACACCATGGCCTCAAGCAAACTATTACTTGCTAAACGATTGGCACCATGTAAACCCGTACTGGCACATTCTCCGGCAGCATATAAATTTTTTATGCTTGTTCTTCCCCACTCATCTGTTTTAATACCTCCGCAACTATAATGAGCTGCAGGAGCCACAGGTATCATGTCTTTTACGATATCAATACCGATGCTCAAACACTTATCATAAATATTAGGGAAATGCTCTACAAATTTTTCCTTGGTGAAATGACGGCAGTCTAGAAACACATGTTCGGTACCATTAATCTTCATCTCATTATCTATTGCTCTTGCCACAATGTCTCTTGGTGCCAGGTCTTTTCTTTCATCATAGCGTTCCATAAAAGCCTCGCCTTTATGTTTACGCAAAATACCTCCATCGCCACGTACCGCTTCTGTGATTAAAAAACTCTGCCCACGTACACCGGGCTCATACAAAGCTGTAGGATGAAACTGGATAAATTCCATGTTTTCTATTCTTCCTTTTGCCCTATACACCATCGCAACACCATCACCCGTTGCAATAGCTGGATTAGTGGTGGTGCGATATACCTGGCCGTTTCCACCTGTTGCCAATAATGTAACCGAAGACACTACTTTTTCAATCTTATTTGTTTTTAGATTCAAAACATACACACCGTAGCACTCAATATCAGGTGTACTCTTGGTAACCAGATAGCCTAGATGATGCTGCGTAATAATATCTAATACAAAGTAGTGACTAATCAATTCGATGTTCGGCTTTTTCTTTAATGCTTCCAGCAAGGCCCTTTCCATTTCCATGCCCGTTACATCTTTATGATGCAGTATTCTAAATTCACTGTGGCCGCCTTCTTTGCCCAATTTGTAATCACCATCCGGTTCTTTATCAAACTGTGCACCCCATTCTATAATCTCTCTAATTCTTTCCACACCTTCTTTCACCACTATCTCCACTGTTTCCCTGTTGCACAAACCATCTCCTGCAATCAAAGTATCTTCAATATGTTTTTCAAAACTATCATTGTCCAAATCCATTACACCTGCTATGCCGCCCTGTGCATACTTGGTATTGGTTTCATCGCTCTGTGTTTTGGTAAACACCAGTACTTTTTTATCAGGAAAATCCTGTGCTACTTTTAAAGCATATGTTAGGCCGGCAATGCCACTTCCAACAACAAGAAAATCTGTTTGCATAGTTTATTCAGTTAGAGAAACAATCGTTTAGTTATCCACCCACACATCATTTTCTTTCAGGAGATTAATTAGTTCATCTACAGCCACTGCACTGTCTACATTTCTTTTTACTATTTCTTTGCCTTTATATAAAGTGATTTTACCTGGACCACTTCCTACATAACCAAAATCTGCATCGGCCATTTCACCCGGACCATTTACAATGCAACCCATGATGGCAATTTTCAGTCCTTTCAAATGATTGGTAACTGCACGGATTTTTGCGGTGGTTTCCTGTAGTTCAAATAATGTTCTTCCACAGCTTGGGCAACTGATGTATTCTGTTTTGGAAATACGTGTGCGTACCGCCTGCAGGATAGAAAAGGAAGTATTATTAATAAACTGGTGATTGTTTTTTGTTTGCAGGTAAGTTCTGCCAGTAATTTTTTGGTTGATGATTTTAGATAGATCATTCATTAGCCAAATGCCATCACCAATGCCATCTAAAAATAAGGCACCGCTTTCTGTGGCAAAATGAATTAACTGTTCATCAATGGAAGTATGATGACTTTCAACCGCAAGTATAACAGGCGTTTGAATTTGCTGCTGCATTAAAGCGGTAACAAATGCCCTAACAGACTGCATGCTACTGGCAGCAGAAGAATAAAGGCAAAGCACTGCCGTTTTATCACCTTTTATTTTATCAATGATAGCTACATGATCATTTGTGGTATTAAATACCACAAAATTGATCGCTGCAGATTTTTTATCAGCATTGAGATATTCTTCTCCATGAAATAATGGGTGATATTTCTCTTTATCCTCAACATTAATCCAGGTATTGTAATCACAAATCACTTTTAGTGTTCCCGGTAAGGCAAAGTCAATTGTTTTGTTCCCCGTGAATATATAGTCCGCAGCGGCATCGGCAATATTCCATTTATCCGTTGCTTCATCATAAGTATATCCAATCGCCTGCAAATCTGTATGAGCAATACTTTGTGCCTGCATAAAATCAGCAACTACTACCGGCACATGTTTTTGACCAATATTGCTTACTGCAATTGTTTCTCGTCTTTTATAATCAAATGGAGAATAAGGAAGACTTGAGTTAGAAGGCTCTTCTAAGCCTTCAACTTGAGGGGAAGTTTGTAAAGGGCCGTAACGTTTTACAATATCCTTACAAACTGGAATTTCAAATTCAGGGTCTTCGGTTAATGAAACTCTAATGGTATCGCCAATGCCATCTTGTAATAAAGTCCCTATACCAATTGCACTTTTTATTCTTCCATCTTCGCCATCACCTGCTTCTGTAACGCCTAAATGCAATGGATAAATTTCGCCAAATTCATCCTGCATTGTTTTAGCAAGTAAGCGATAAGCTTCAACCATTACAATTGGGTTGCTGCTTTTCATACTAAGAA
>CAZDHQ010000684.1:0-3040 GCA_964505135.1 uncultured Ferruginibacter sp. | reverse complement strand
GTTCAGGTTTGTTAACTCTAACTTTAAATGGCCGAATTTCGGGGGAGCTTACAATGCTGGCTGTAACATCGTTAGCAAGTTCCTCAAACTTACTATTGCTGTAGCGACCGTAATCTGTGATCAATCCTTTTTTTATACTTTGGGAATTTTGGTGAACCTTCCAGAAAACCGGGAATTGTTGGCTATAACTCCGGCAGCAACTATTTTATTTTACATTTCCAATATAGTGCCCATATAGTGCCCAATAAAGTTGTTTGTACGGGGTTTGCAGGCAGCAAAACAAGGCCAATTGTTTGTTATACATGAGCCTTTGTAATGATAACATGTGCCTTTGCTTTCTTTACATTAAAGATACTATCCCACTTAATTGGATAATACCTACCCTGTATCAATCTTCATGATGATTACTGTCATTCCAGACGCAGTGTACAGTAGCTAATTTTCATTAAAAATATTAATAATGAAAACTATCATACTACTAATAATTGGTGCTGCGTGGGCAAGTATATCTATTGGTCAGTTAACAAAACCTGCAGACCCAAGCAAACCTATCAGCTGCAAGTACATTAGCATACAACATTCTGTTAGTACAGCAGTTCTGTTTGATACACTGACCGGGAAGCAGGTGTACCTGCAAAGAAGCAAGAACCAAAAAAAGATTGGCTACATCATGCTTGGCGGTGGTGCCGTAATGATGGTGGCAGGATTAACCTTATTTGCAAATAATTTTAAATTATTTAGCAGCAGTACAGAGCAGTCTGATAAAGCGGCAACGGGTGCAGTCTTCTTTACTATGGGAGGCCTTGCTGCACTTGGAAGCATACCATTATTTATCATTTCTGCAAACAATGCACACAAAGCTGCCATAAGTATGAAATATCAGCCAGTATTATTACCAGTCCAAAATTATTATACAGCCAAACCACAGCCTGCCATCGGTATTACTATAAGTCTGTAGACCTAAAACAATACTGCTTGCTTTAGCCTGCTGCCATCATCTTCCAGCGGGAAAAACCTTATGTACCTGGCTATAGATTTTTAGCTATAAATCGTACATTCATTATTATATAAACACTGTTTGTATTTTTTAATGAAAGTAAAAAGGTTATCAAGGAAAAAAGGCAAATTCATTTATAACTAAACCCATCAGCAAAACAACATGCAATGAAAAATGTCTACTTTTAAACCGTACTTAAAATGGGATGGCTTCAATTTAACTTCAATAATATTTTTTCATCCGATAGCTATCGGACCAGCAGCGGTTATCAGCGGACGGAATACTATTTCCCAACCACCACTAAGCCCTGCTCGTATCGGCAACCAATGTGCACACTGCTAGCTCAAACATGCTGCAAAAAATGAACAAAATAAATGAAACACAAAATACTTACAAACCTGATAATTCTAATTTGTTTGTTTTGTGTATCGGCAAACCTTTATTGGTTTTTTCATCGGGCCATTTATCCAGGTCTGATCATAAAAATAAATATTTCTACTGCTTTCCTACTCATTTTGGTTGTGCTTTTGCCTACAATCCAACAAAGACTTAAGCAATGATAAAAAATAAAACATTTTCATCTAAACTTTTAAATAGTTGGAAAAAACTTGGCCCAGGCCTCGTGACAGGTGCAAGTGACGATGACCCATCTGGAATTGCAACTTATTCCCAAGCAGGTGCTGCATTTGGACTTGCTACACTATGGACAGCGATTATTGCTTTTCCTCTCATGGCTTCTATTCAGCAGATGTGTGCAAGAATTGGGTTGGTAACCTCACAAGGTTTGACAGGAACACTTAAAAAACACTATCCAAGACCTATTTTGTATTTAATGCTGTTGTTTAGCTTTCCTGCCATTGTAATGAATATTGGTGCTAACATTGCAGGTATGGGTGCTGTGGGAAATCTTCTATTTCCAGCTATTGACGCCAATTATTTCAGTGTTCTTTTCACAATTATTCTTTTAGGATTGATAATTTATCTGCCATATCAAAAAATGGCATCGGTATTAAAGTATTTGTGCATCGTTATGCTGGTATATTTTATCGTTCCGTTTTTATATAAACAAAATTTTACCGAAATTCTGAAAGCAACATTTATTCCAACAATAAAATTTGACAAGGACTTTATCGCCATTATAGTAGGTATACTTGGCACAACAATTTCGCCGTATCTTTTCTTTTGGCAAGCATCGGTAGAGGTTGAAGAAATGAAAACTAAAAGGAAACATTTGATTGTAGATAAAAAAATAATTCATGCTATAAATAAAGATGTGGATTTGGGAATGACATTTTCAGGATTTGTGATGTATTTTATAATTCTTACTACTGGCGCTGTATTGTTTAATGGCGGTATCCATCAAATTGATACAGTTGAACAGGCTGCAATGGCACTTAAACCATTAGCTGGAAATCTTGCTTATCTGCTTTTTGCTATTGGAGTAATTGGAACAGGATTTATTGCAATTCCTGTATTGAGTGGTTCAATTTCTTACATCATTACCGAGACATTTGGTTGGGAACAAGGACTGGATAAAAAATTTCATGAAGCCAAAGCATTTTATGTAATTATTGCTATTTCGTTAATACTGGGCTTATCCTTAAACTACATAGGTATTACTCCAATTCAGTCATTGATTTATACAGCCATTCTGTATGGAATAACCGCTCCTGTTCTAATTGCCATCATCCTGCATATTTCGAACAACAGAAAAATAATGGGTGAACACGTGAATGGAAGACTAACAAATGTTCTCAGTTTTGCAGCACTAATTATTATGACCGTTGCTTCCTTAGCATTAGTTTATCTGCAATTTTCTGATAAGTAAAACATTGACAAATGAGTAATTCTAATCTGAATGATAACCACAATGAATAAACTTGAAAAGAAAAGGGCTAGCGAAAAAGAACCTGGCTGCCTATAACAAATTGCTGCAAGGCTGGCAAACGGAGTAACAATCGGTAACGATAGCTATCAGGATACTGCTCTCAACTAATCCCGGGCTTGACCGAATACTATTTGGCTTTTAGTTGTTAACTTCAA
>CAZDHQ010000683.1:0-3043 GCA_964505135.1 uncultured Ferruginibacter sp. | reverse complement strand
TAGCTGCTGGTGCAGGCTGGGGCGTTTCTCCAGTATCACTGGCGTTTACTATATTCATCTATTTTATTGAAGTGTTAGTTGCATTTTTGCAGGCTTTCATTTTCACCATGCTGTCAGCTGTGTTTATCGGCCAGGCATTTGAAGGGGAGCATGCACATCATGATGGCGACCACCATGACGATGCAGTAGTTGTTTAATACGTTTTTATTAACCAAACATAAAATCACAGTTATGGGATTTATTCTTTTAGATGCAATCGCTAATGCAGGTGGTGCCGTAGGTGCTGGTCTTGCTGCTGTAGGTGCCGGTATCGGTATCGGACAGATCGGTAAAGGCGCTGTTGAAGCTATTGCTCGTCAACCAGAAGCTTCTAACGACATTAGAGGTAACATGATTCTTACAGCTGCGCTTGTAGAAGGTGCTGCGCTGTTTGCTATCATCGTTGGCTTCCTTGCAATGGTATTGTAATATCATCGCAAAATTCTTACTGCATCCAAAGCACAGGGCGGAGGATGCAGTATTTAAAAAGTTTTTTGAACCCGGCTTTTGTGCATCTGTCGTCTTCAGTGGCGTCGCACTCTTGTACAGGACTAATAAGTTGAACAGATATAATTTCTAAAAAATGCAATTACTTACTCCCGATTTTGGTTTGTTGATTTGGACACTGCTGGCGTTTCTTGTAGTGTTTTTCCTGTTGAAAAAATTCGCATGGCCTGCAATCATCAAAGGCCTTAAAGAAAGAGAGCAAAATATTGCAAGCTCCATTGCTACCGCTGAAAAGGTAAAGCTTGAAATGGCACAGCTAAAAAGTGAAAACGAAGCACTGCTTGCTAAAGCACGTGAGGAAAGAGCTGCTATGCTAAAAGAAGCAAAAGACACCAAAGACAAAATCATTAACGAGGCAAAAGAAGAAGCCAAAAGACAGGCTGCAAAGATTATAGCAGATGCACAGGCTACCATTAACCAGCAAAAAATGGCAGCCATCACTGACATCAAAAACCAGGTGGGTAACCTGGTAGTGGAAGTTAGTGAAAAAGTGTTGCGTCGTGAATTAGGCAATAAAGCAGACCAGGAAGGTTATATCAGGCAACTGGCAAATGAAGTGAAGTTTAATTAAGCAATAATATAAAATCATAAAATTCCCCTTTAGGGGATAAGGTATGAATAATCCACGTTTAGCAGGCAGGTACGCAAAAAGTTTATTGGATCTGGCAACCGAGTTGAACCAGGTAAGCGTTATACACGGAGATATGAAGATGCTGCAAAGCATTTGCAAGTCAAACCGTGACTTTACACTTTTGCTACGCAGCCCTATCGTTAAGCCAAGTACCAAAGCAAAGATCATTGATTCTGTAATTGGAGGAAGAGTAAATGCTACTACTGCATCTTTCATAAACTTATTGGTGCGTAAAGGAAGGGAAAGTAATTTACCTGAAATAACAGAAGCATTTATTGAGCAGTACAATAAACTAAATAACATTTATAGGGTTAAATTAACAACTGCAGTACCTGTGGGTGATGATGTAAAAGATGCTCTTGTTAATAAAATAAAGTTGGAAACTCCAATGCAGCATATTGAGCTGGAAACTGCAGTGAAGGAAGAATTAATTGGAGGGTTTGTTCTGGAAATGGAAGGCTTGCTGGTAGATACCAGTATCCTGCGTGACCTTAAAGATATTAAGAAACAATTCCTGGATAACGAATACATACACAAGATTAGGTAAACTTATCTTGTGAATAGGATATCCGGTCTTACAGGCCGGATTTTTTATTGTCAAACAGCTTTTGTCCCTTGAAACACTTATTCTCCCAATGAAAATGGATTATTAGAAAAGAGTTTACTATATTAACGTTTTAAATTTCCTTTTGATGAAACATCGTCTACTCCATTTTCTGCTACTCACTTTGGTGGCAACAGTTTTTGCAGTACCCATATTTGCCCAGGAGAATTATGGGGTAACGGCTAAGTCCGGTTCAGCACAAAAAAAATCTATATCGCAGGTAGTCGCTATGCAGGAGCGATTTGCAAAAGGCCGTAAAATAAAGGAGAAGTTTGAAGGCCATCATCAACCTAATAAAAGGCGAAACCCTCAATCTCAGCAATTAACAAATCCAGCAGGTATTGCAAGACCAACCGGCATATCCGCTACGCAGGAAATACATAGTAACTTTTTGGCAACAAGAATCGGTGAAGGAGCTGGGTTTACTCCACCGGATTGTGCAGGTGATTTAAGCACCGCCAATCAATTGATGATTGCCGTAAATGGAAGACTAAAAGTTTACGATGTGCCTACTGTTACAGGTACTGCACTTACTACAGTACAAACATCTTCTAATACTACATTAGCAAGCCCTGTAGTTGACGTAGATCTTGATGCGTTTCTGGCTAACAGTACACTTAAGTTAACCGATTTTAGTGATCCCCATGTACGTTTCGACAGGTTATCCGGCCGTTGGTTTATCTGCGGTATTGATGTAACAAGTAAGGCTCAAAATTATTTGGTCATTGCGGTTAGTAATAGTACTATAATTAATAGCAGCTCCGATTTTACATTTTACTATTTGCCAACAAATAATGGCAGTAATGCTTCAGATGACTTTTTCGACTATCCAACTTTGGGAGTAGATAAAAATGCATTATACATAGGTGGTAATATGTTTGATAGTACGGGAACTTCTTTCCGGGGATCACCCATTTATGTCGTGAACAAAGCAAGTTTAATTTCAGGCGGACCTGCGGTTTTCACCACTTTTCAATATGGAGTTGGTGCCGGTAAATCTGGATCCTCAGATTCAACGGGTGTCTACACACCGCAGGGTGTTCATAACGATGATCCTGCAGCAACCGAGGGGTATTTTGTTGGTGTAGATAACCAACTTTTTGGCTCCCTAATCATCAAGCGTATTTCAAATCCTGGAGGAATACCTGTTCTTTCATCTGATATTCTGTTAACTGTTCCTGATACGGAATATCCTCAAAAGCAGCCGGCAGCCGGATCGTCAGGAGGTTTGGATGCAGCAGATGATCGTCTTTTTGCCGCGA
>CAZDHQ010000682.1:0-3046 GCA_964505135.1 uncultured Ferruginibacter sp. | reverse complement strand
AATTCAACCAGGTCTGTGTACAATACATTTACCCTGCCAATACTTCCCATGGTACTCTGCACCACTTTAGGATTGTACATATCTGCACTATGTTCAGAGCAAATAATGTTTTCAATCCCAAACCAATCAGCGATACGAATGATGGTGCCCATATTGCCCGGATCCTGGATATCATCCAACACCAGGTTTAATTTCCCTTGTACATCTATATGCGGCGCCTTATTTTTTTCGAACACCGCCAGTACCTGGTTGGGTGTAGACAAGGCTGATATCTTTTCTAATTCATGCAACGCCACCTCATGCAACAGGCCTCTATAGTGCTTCCTAATTAAAGCTTCATTCGGTTGTAACCATTCTGTTAAACCGAATATTTCAGTACAAATAAACTTACCTGACTGAATTAATTCCGGCACCACTTTACTACCTTCGGCGATGAAGCGATTTTCAGCATCCCTGAATTTTTTGTGGTGCAAACTTTGAATATATTTGGAATGTGTTTTGCTAAGCATTGGCAGTTTTAAAAAAGAATTTGTTGTCCCGAAAATTAATCATGCTAAACCGGCTTTTATATATCATTATTACCGCCTTATTTTTTTCTTCCTGTTATACCGTTCAAAATTATCAAAAAAACAAGCCCTTTGTATTTAAAAATAATATTGACATCAGTGGTGGCAATTTTAGTTCAGATGAAAGAAGTTCACTGAAACAAAGAATGTACAGCCAGTTGGATGACAGCATGAAAGTGACAGTGAAGGATATTGCTTTTGTGATCCACAGTATATCCAAGCCACCGGCCTACGATAGTGCCTATGCACTTATTTCTGCCAACAACATGAAGAACACTTTACTGCACCAGGGGTATTACAAGGCCAAAGCAAGTTTTAAAGCAGATACTACTGAAGTGGAACAGCAAAAACGGGTAACAGTAACCTATACAATTGATGCAGGGAACCCTACACTGATCGATACCTTTAGTTATCGCTTAAAATATCCCGAGTTGCAGCAACTGGCTACCAGTACCAAAAAAGAATCCGTGCTGGAAAAAGGTACGCCTGTTACCAGGGATGCGGTTCTTACAGAAATTACAAGACTGGTGGAATTGTACCGCAATAATGGTTATTATAAATTTTCTTCAGAAGATTTAAGAATGAGAGGTGATACCACGATAGCAGCTTTAACATCAATATCCGATGATCCTTTTGAAACAGTACGGCTTTTGGCTGAAGCAAATGAAAAGCGCAACAAGCCTACGATTAAACTGGCATTGGTATTAAACCCTGCAGCCGATAGTCAGCGGATAAAAAAATATTACATCAATAACATCATCGTATATCCTGATTTCTCATCCTACGAAGTGGTTAACCAGCGGCCCTTTAAAGAAACCACTGACAGTAATTTGATCATCCGTTATCACAGGGAGATCATTAAAAATAAGTTTCTGCTTAAAAATATTTTCTTTAAAAAAGGCGATTTATACAAGCAGGACGATTATGCAAGGACCATCGGTAATTTTTCAAGAACGGGTGTTTGGCAAAACGTGGATATTCAACTACAGGAGATAAGTGACAGTGCAAACTTACTGGACATGATAGTGCGGCTGGTTCCCGGAAGAAAATATGGCTTTGAAGCCAATATAGAAACGAGCTATTCCACCAATAGCAACTCTAACAGTGCAGTGATTGCGAATTATGGTAACCTGCTGGGTTTTTCTGGAAATATATCACTGCAAAACAGGAACCTTGCAAAGCAGGCTATTAAGATGACCCATGCATTGAGAGCCGGTATAGAGTTAAATTTAAATGCTAACCCCACCAGCGATAACTTCATTAATTCAAACGAATTGAGTTATACCAATACAGTTTCGATACCTAAACTGCTTTTCCCATTTAAGTGGGTAGATGAAAAAAAACTAGCCTCTGATCAAACTTTCTTTAGTGCCAATATCGCTAATACTAACAGGATTGGTCTTTTCAAATTATTTTCAGCAGGCTTTGGAATGGGCTATGAATTCAATTTCAACAACAATAAAATACTTACAGTAAAACCTATCAACCTGGAGTACTCTAATCTTTATGGAAGAACAGAAACTTTTGATAATACGATTAAGGATAATCCCTATTTAAGATATTCATTTAATACTGCGTTGGTATTAGGCAGTTCAATTGGTTATTCTGTAACCAATATTAATCCAAGGCATATTAACCGTGTAAATACAATCAAAGTAAACCTTGAAGAATCAGGCTTCCTCTTTTATTTTGCTTTCCCGGTAGATAAACTCAATCTTTTCGACAATACACTAAAGAAGTTTGTAAAACTTGATTTTGAAGATACGTACACGATTACAAGAAAAAAATCGGCTTTATCCTTAAGAGGTTTTGTGGGCATAGGTGTACCACTTGGCAAAAGTGATACTACACTTCCCTTCTTTAAACAATATTACGGCGGTGGGCCAAATAGTATGAGAGGCTGGCCCATACGTGGCATTGGCCCGGGCTCTAAATCGTTGCCTTCGTTAAATGAAAGAACCTTTGCAGACAGAACCGGCGATATACGCCTGGAAGCAAATGCGGAATACCGTCATGATCTTTTCACCATCATCCCCAATTCACTTACATTGAAGTGGGCCCTGTTTACGGATATCGGCAATATTTGGAACTTTAAAAATACCAATCCAAATGGTGCGTATGACAGTACACAGTTTAAGTTCAAAAATCTATACAAGCAATTGGGTGTAACGGCAGGCACCGGTTTAAGATTTGATTTCAACTATGTGTTGCTAAGATTTGATCTTGGCTTTAGATTCAAGAGACCCGATATTGAAGAAAACGCAGGATGGAAAGCTCCTTCCATCGGATTTAATGATTTTTTTAAAAAACTCTTCAGCCGTGGGCCGAATGATGAATATAGAAAATGGCGCTATGAGAACTTTAATTTTTCTATTGGTTTGAGTTACCCGTTTTAGGATTTAAGATTGAATATCTAAGAGGTAAGATTTAAATAACAGCTGTAAGATACTTATCTATACCTTAAGGCTTGCTTCAAATGC
>CAZDHQ010000681.1:0-3062 GCA_964505135.1 uncultured Ferruginibacter sp. | reverse complement strand
AGGCAAAATAGATGCTACGCTTTTGATTGATGATTTCACGAAACGGAGAAGTATTTTTATCACTAAGGTTGCTGATGTAGAAGAGAGATATGTTTACACTTATACTCTAACCGATGATCCGTTCTCAAGTATTTCTCATTTTACTAAAATCGGTATATCTTTTTCTTATAGTGAAAGACACTTTTTTCTGCATTTGATTTCGTTTGATGCTGATTTTCAACTAGCTAAAGATGATTCAATAATATTTCTATTTGACAATGACATTACTGTAAGTGCAACATGTATAACGTCGAAAGTTAAAGATAACGGAGGAACATTTAGAAACGTTCTGTCTTTAAGTTATTCCGACATTAGAACTTTTGCGACTGTTAAGTTTTTAAAATGGAAACTAATAAGCCATCGGAAAGCTTTGTTCCAAGTAGGTGGGCTATTGAATAACGTTAATGTAGCTCAATATAAAGGTGAAAAAGAAGGTCAGTTTTTACTGATGTCAATGTCTAAAAAAATAATTCAAGGTGTAATCATTCATGAAGGAAATTATTTCAATGAAGTTAATTCTGAGCTTCTGCCTGAGTAAACCTTACCTTGATTGATCATTTTTTAAAATTAACCGGGATGCTTTTTCTATAATACTATTCACATATTTTTAGACCGTTATATTTTATATAGTATCACAAGCATCCGTTAACCTTAATGCACCGCCGGATTACCCACCTTTCCCATAAACATCACAGTTCCTGTTTGTTTTTCCACTATCAAATAAACAAAAGGATGATCAGCTTTGATTTTTACTGGTAGCTGCACATTGGTAACCCCTGCTCCAATCACCGTAACGGCTGCGGCTTCTGTACCTTCTTCGTTTACTTTGATATAAGCCTTGTGCATGGCTTTTGTGATTTGTGCATTCCCAGGATAAATATTGGTAAAGTCGGCGGACTCGGTAAAAGCGATTCCCATCCCAAGATCAGTAAGTATATTTTGCATAGCTGTTACATTGTATGCGTATTCCCATGCAGGCAGCGCAAGATCAATTTGAGTGCTGTCCATCTGGTTGATTGCATCTGCAATGGAAGTCTTGTCTATTGATGCAGCAAAATCATTCAAAGATTGTCCCTGGTTTGCAGGTATTGCAATGTACATACTGTAACTCTTGCCACTACCATAGGATAGTTCAATCAAACGCATGGTGTTGTTAGCAAAATAGTTGGTGCTTAGTTCCTGGTTCATAAAGGGCACGTTAACTGTGTTGCCATCTTTTAAATAAAAATTTCCGTTGTTGGTTTTCCTTGCATCAAAGGCATGTTGCCATCCGCCTTTAAAATAGATAGCGTTAATCAAATACATTAGATCTTCTGGTGCAATTGACTGTAATATTTTATTAATCTTATTGCCGGTATGTTCACTGATCCAGTTGTTGATGATATCCACAGAAGCTGGATCAGCAAAATCCAATGCCTGGCTGCCAGCCAGGTAATATTGTTGAGCCGTATTGATAAAAGGCGTTAACGGTTGCACCTGTTTTTTGTACCAAAGCGAATTGGCAATGGATAGTTTCACCCGGCTGTCTTCTTCCGGTAGTTGTTGCATCAATGCCTGGCAGGTATTGTTGAGGTCTTGTATTGAAATACCTTGCAATTGCAACACTTTTTCAATCGCATCTTTTGTAGTATTGGCTGCACCGTTGTAAACCATCGATAGCGCCAGGTAAATACTCAATGGTGATACCAGTTGATTGGCCGTAGCCGTATCCTGCTCCAATGTCTTCTTAAAAAAATTAAAGGCAAAACTATTACTGGCATTTACCACGGCATCGCCATTGGTAGGTAACTGAATTGTTTTGGTAAAACCTGGCGTGACGGTTTCTTCTTTTTTGCAGGAAAAAAATAAAATCGCAAGGGCAGTGGCTGTAAAGCTGTTAAGGATTATCTTTTGCATGATGCAGGCATTTGCTAGTGCTGACAACAAATTAGCTCAAAAGGTTGTACTGTCTATAAAATATTTTAACTTAACAGGTATGATAATCTATAATAGGGCTCATCAAGGTCAACTCTATTGACTATTTTTGGTTAACATCAACATTCCACTTATCAAAAGTTTCATCATGAAATTCATCCTGCTTGCATCGCTTTTGTTCTTATCCCATCTTTCCTTTTCACAGCCCGGGAAAAAAATTATCATAAGAAACGGTTATCAACTTCAATATCCCACTACCTGGCGGTTAGATACCACCGGCAGAATGGGTGCAGAGCTGTTTGTGTTTTCGCCGTTGAAAGACAGTACTGATAAATTCAGCGAAAATGTAAACCTGCTGATACAGGATTTAAAAGGCCAGCATATTGATTTGAAAGCGTACAAAGAAATTACCGATAACCAGTTTACCCAGGTTCCTGACGGTAAAGTGTATGAGTCTGCAATAATAAACGCAGGTAACAAAGCGTATTACCGGGCATCTTATGCAATGACACAGCAGAACCTACAACTTAGGGCGACTTCCATCTGTTATATTAAAAATGAAAAAGCTTATTTGGTTACTTATACTGCATTGGCTGATACCTATGAGCAGTACAAAAAGATAGCAGAAGAAATGTTGGCATCATTTTCTTTTAAGTAAATTGTAAACAACCATGAGGAATCTCCTTGTTTTCATAATCACTTTTTTAGTTGCTTTTAATAACTGTTGTTACGCACAGGATAAAACTCATGGCGTTAGTGCCTCGCTTAATAAAGAAGAGGCAGCCTATTTAAACAACGCTCTACAAAACAACCGTGGCGATTTTAATTTTGAAAACAAGCAGGTGGCATTTATTATAGGCAGTTCTGGAAATACCATTGTTACAAAGAAGGAATACTTTGAAAAGTATGCAAAGCCATCAGATGACCGACGTGTTGCGTCCAATAGATTTATGGTATTGCTTACAAAGGAAGAAAAAGCGGCATCAGGTGGATATGATGCACTGGTATTTACATGGGTGAAAGTTGCTTTTAGTAATAAGCAGAAACAAAAGATAATTGAGAGGCTGAAAGAGCAAAATAAGACTAACAATTAACTAATATGAAAATCC
>CAZDHQ010000680.1:0-3064 GCA_964505135.1 uncultured Ferruginibacter sp. | reverse complement strand
ATCCCATGCTAAATTGATAGGCAGGCAGACCAGAAAGTCCGATTTGAAAAAGCTTTTCAAAAGGATTCAGCTTTTCTTGTGTTGTCATACGCTGTTAGTGAGATTCGCCGAAAGTTAGATAGATGGAATTCGATGTAAAAATATGTTTAAAAATTGGTATACAATGGATGAATATTTATTTGAACCTTTACTGGACGCAGGTGACATAGCGTGTGTGTTAATTATTAGGCTGCATCCTGTACCTTCGCATTCTAAATTTCATATATGAATCTAGGTTATTTTAATTATCCCATGCCGGCTAATGAACCAGTTTTAAGCTATGCTCCTGGTTCTGCTGAAAAGAAGCGATTGAAGGCTGCACTTGCAGATTTAAAAAGTACCATCGTAGATGTTCCGATGTATATAGGTGGCGAAGAAGTGAGAACAGGAAAAAAATTAGCTATTACACCACCACATGAACACAAACATATACTTGGCTACTATCATGAAGGCGATGCAGGCCATGTAAAAAAAGCAATTGCTGCTGCATTGAAAGCAAAAGATAAATGGGCCAACATGAGTTGGGAGAACAGGGCCAATATTTTTATTAAAGCCGCTGATTTAATTGCAACAAAATACCGTCCTTACATAAACGGAACAACCATGCTTGGTCAAAGTAAAAACTGCTTCCAGGCTGAGATTGATGCAGCATGTGAGCTGATTGATTTTCTCCGTTTTAATGTTCATTTTTTAAGTGAGATATACCGGCAGCAACCGATTAGTGGGCCGGGAATGCACAACCGTTTAGAGTATCGTCCACTGGAAGGTTTTGTTTTAGCTGTAACACCCTTCAACTTTACCGCAATAGGAGGTAACCTGCCAACAAGTGCGGCTATGTGTGGCAACGTAGTGGTTTGGAAATGCGCTCACACGCAGGTGTACAGTGCACAAATGTTCATGCGTATTTTAAAAGAAGCCGGCTTGCCTGATGGGGTAATCAATTTAATTTATGTAGATGGACCTGTATTGGGTGATGTATGTTTTAGTCATCCTGATTTTGCAGGCATACATTTTACTGGAAGTACTGGTGTATTCAACCATATGTGGAAAATCATTGGTGCTAATGCCAGCAATTATAAATCTTATCCACGCATTGTGGGTGAAACAGGCGGTAAAGATTTTGTGTTAGCGCACAAGAGTGCAGATGTGGATGTGCTAGTAGCAGCGCTTGCAAGAGGTGCATTTGAGTACCAGGGACAAAAATGTTCTGCCGCTTCCAGGGCTTATATTCCATCCAATATTTATCCTGAAGTGAAGAAGAAATTAGTAGCTGAACTGAAGACAATGAAAATGGGTTCAGTGGAAGACTTTACTAATTTTATTAATGCAGTAATTGATGAAAAAAGTTTTGATAAGCTGGAACGATATATTAAAGAAGCAAAGAAAAAAGGCAGCAACGCAAAAATAATTGCAGGCGGTAACTGTGATAAATCTGTTGGTTATTTTATTGAACCCACTGTGATTGAAACAACGGATCCAAAATATGTAACCATGTGTGAAGAACTGTTTGGCCCTGTGCTTACCGTGTATGTATATGATGAAGATAAGTTTGAAGATGCTTTGAAATTGGTTGATACCACATCACCATATGCATTAACAGGAGCGGTGATCGCACAGGATCGCTATGCGGTGGAACTGGCTACCAGCAAGCTTCGCAACAGTGCTGGCAATTTTTATATCAATGATAAACCAACAGGTGCAGTAGTAGGCCAGCAACCGTTTGGTGGCGCAAGGGCAAGTGGTACCAATGATAAAGCTGGCTCAATATTGAATCTCTATCGCTGGCTAAGTCCAAGAACAATTAAGGAAACACTAAGTCCGGTTACAGATTATCGTTATCCTTTCTTAGGTGAAAAATAGATTGCTATATTTATAGCTATTCACAGCCGTTCTTTTGAACGGCTTTTTTATTGCGAAAAAATATCCACAAAAAAATAATACAGCATATCATTCAAAGCTTAAAATATGCTGGCATTTATTTTGACTCATGCTCTGGAAAAAAAATAAGATCATGAGAAAGTTTTTTTTCTGTTTAGGACTGTTAGGATTAACAGTGTATGTGCAGGCGCAAAAGTCACAATTCGGAATTAAAGGAGGTATTAATGCTTCAAGAATGAGTGAAAACTCAAATGATGAGAGCGGGTATAAAACACTGGTCTCTGGTCATTTTGGTTTTCTCGATCATATTCATATCAACAAAATGTTTGCGGTGCAGCCAGAGTTGCTGTATTCAATGCAGGGAACTAAATACAAAGTTTCAAATGTTGACTATCAGTATAAGCTAGATTATATCAACATCCCTGTGCTTTTTCAATTGATGACTCAGAATGGCTGGCGCTTTGAAACCGGACCACAGTTGGGTATTTTATTAAGTGCAAAAAACACCCGGCGCAATCCACAAGATGTAAAAGACGGGTTTAAATCAACCGATGTAGCATGGGCTTTGGGCATTGGGTATATTACTCCTTCAAGATTTGGTTTTGATGTACGTTACAATGTTGGTCTTACAGACATTACTAAAGACAATAATTTTAATGTGAAGAACAATGTTTTGCAGGCAGGTATATTTTACCAGTTCCACTAAGTAATTATCTTTTTATTTGCAGGAAGGGCCTTTGGGCCCTTTTATTTTGGCTATAGTTTAACCAGCATTGAGATTTGTTTTATTTTTAAGGCCTAATTTTTTGGCTTTGAAAATAATTCTTGATAAACAGCAGCTGCATTTTACTATACGCCGACTGGCGCACCAGATTACTGAAAATCATATCGACCTGAAGAATGTTGTATTTATTGGCCTTCAGCCTAGAGGCGTTAAAGTAAGCCAACTGATGGTAGATCAGATAAAGGAGCTAATGCCTAACGAGAAAGTTTTGTATGGTCTGCTTGACATTACATTTTATCGTGACGATATCCGCAGTGAATTACATAAAGCAAACAAAACAGAAATACCATTTTCAATAGAAGGGAAACAGGTTGTGTTGATTGACGACGTGTTATACACAGGAAGAACCATCAGGGCTGCGCT
>CAZDHQ010000679.1:0-3064 GCA_964505135.1 uncultured Ferruginibacter sp. | reverse complement strand
TAATATTTCCCATACCTGCTCCTCATCCATGTTTAAATGCCGGGCAATATCTACCGGCACAAATTGACCTCTTAAAAATAGATATTTGCCAATTGTATTTTGCATTCTGAGATAACAAAGTCTTTTAAATCTTTTTGACAAAGAAAATCTATCTGCCTTAAAAAAAACAGGAGGTAGCTTTTCAAGCAGCAGCATTGCATTTACACGCTTGAAAGAAGGATAACCACCAAACAATTCATCACCACCTAGTCCCGAAAGCACAGATTTAAGCCCGGCTTCCTTTGCGTATTTACTGATAAACCATGTGTTGATTCCATCATTGCAAGGAAGATCCATTGCTTTGATTATGCCGGGAAGATAATCGTGGAAGTCATTTTCTTTCACCAGGTATTGCTGGTGATCAAATGAAAACTTTTTTTGCATGGCCTGCTGAAAGACTCCCTCTGAATATTTTTTATCCTCAAAACATAATGAAACAGCTTTCAAATTCCTCTGGTGTTTGTTTGCTAAAAAAGAAATAATAGAAGAATCTAATCCGCCACTCAAAAAAACTCCGATTGTGGTATCAGTTACTAAATGACGCTTTACCGCATTATCGATCGAACTTTGCACAGTAGACAAGGCTGTTTCATGACTTCGGATTTTTTCCAAATAGGAATATCTAAAGAAACTATCGCAGGATATTTTATTCGTTAATGGACTAAAGAGAAGGTAGCTTCCTTTTTCTAATGGAATTACATGCTTAAGTGTTGTAATCGGCTCAGGCAAATGACCATATGACATCAGGTATACTGGCCAATTTTTATTTTCTTCTTTAAAGTAGGGCAGTGAATTAAAGGCTCTCACCTCAGATGAGAAAAAAAAACCTGCCTGGGAAAAGGCATAATACAAAGGTTTAATACCTGAAGGGTCTCTTACAACAACCAGTGATTTTTTATAATCGTCCCAGATAGCAAAAGCGAACATGCCCATCAGTTTCTTAAACGATTCTACACCCCAGCTAGCATAAGCTGCAAGAATAACCTCGGTATCACTACTTGTATTAAATACAACGCCAGCCTTTTGTAACTCAAGCTTTAAGTCCAGATAATTATATAACTCGCCATTGTATGTAATGACAAATTTGTCGTGCTCAAAAAACATTGGCTGATGCCCTTCCTTACCTATGTCAATTATAGATAAGCGGCGATGCCCCAGGTTAACACCATATTCCAAACTGGAGTAAAATCCTTCATCATCAGGACCACCATGCTTCATTGATCCACACATACTCCTTACATGCAGCGCTGATGCTTCGGGGGAAATATTGCGACTAATAATTCCAGCAATTCTACACATAAATGCAGTTGCTATTCTGATTAATTGTTTTGAAAAATTAGCTGACTTAGGAAGGATTGAAAGTCTCTATTAATCAAGGTCATGATACAGTTCTAAATTCTTTTTATCAAAATGGGCATTAAGAACAATTCCCATGCTTTCTATTTTTACTTTAGCTTTATTTCCGTTCACTTCTATTACCATACCCTGGTAATTCATCAACACACCTTGCCTGATGATAACTTTTGAATTAACGGTTATTTGTTTTGTTATTTGTTCTACTTCAACGTCTGTAAACTCATTTAAAAACTTCTTAATCGTATCGATTTCCGTTTGCTTTATTTGCGCAGGCTTCCCAAGCCAATAAACAAAATTGAGAATCCCATTTATTTTTTTAAGATCCCATTTATGCTCATCGCTTACTCTTACAAAAAGATAGGATTTAAAGATTGGCTCTAATACCACTTTTTTTCGGTCGCTCCATTGTCTTACTACTTTATTGAGCGGACAATAATTTTCAATACCTTTCTCAGTGAGTATTTGGGCTATTTTTTTTTCCCATCTCGGTTTAGTATAAACCGCATACCAACTTAACTCTTTTTCTCCATTCATTGCATAGCTTCGCTAATCCTCAGTCACACACAATTTGCTTTCTGAGGCGTATTTAGTCATTCTTAACATCATTAACAGTTGTTTTAACTATTACTCCCGAATATTGGTTTTAAACTTCTTCCAAAGCCCTTTAAATCTTCTAACTACTGCAGGAGTTTTATCATCTATTGCATAACCATAGCCATATCCGTAGCCATAGCCGTAACCATAGCCATAACCGTAATTGTTGTTGAAACTTCCAAAAGATATTCCTCTCTTTTTTAGGCCGTTAAAAACGATACACATTTTATTAAACCGTTTTTCGGCATTCAATTCATTGATCATTTTCAGGAATGCTTTGGGCGTTTTATCATGTCTTACCACATATAATGTGATATCTGCAAAATCTTTTAGCAACAATGCATCTGTTACCGGTCCTACTGGTGCTGTATCAATAATAACATAATCAAAATCCTTCTTAATCTTGTTTATCATAGCAGCAAAAGCTGGTTCACCAATTAACTCTGTTGGATTGGGGGGAATGGCACCGGCAGACACCACAAACAAATTGGGTATCGTAGTTTCTTTTATTATTTCTTCAAGTGATGCCTTATTAACAATGTAGTTTGAAATACCGGGCTCTCTTTCCACATTCATAAGTTTGCTCAATTTTGGCTTGCGCAAGTCCATTTCCAGTATAGCTACTCTTTTGCCAGTAAGGCAAAATCCGATTGCCAAATTAATAGCAATAAAACTTTTTCCTTCGCTAGAAATACTGGATGTAACCAATAGCACCTTATTTATTTCGTTCAAACCAACGAAAGATAAGTTAGTTCTTAGCGACCTAAACTGCTCTGCTATTACTGTTCGTTTACCTTCACCGATAACTATGGGAGTTTTAGTATTTGCCTGAACAATTTCACCTGCAATAGGCACATTGGTTTTATCTTCAATATCAGCCCTAAACAAAACCCTACTCTTAAATTGTTCTTTTATCAGAACAAGAAAAACTGCCGACAGTAAACCAATAATGAAGCCTGCCAGGTAATAGTCTTTTGGTACAGGGCGAATAGGCCCGTAAAAAGAAGCTTGCTCTATGATCCTAAGGTCTGATGATGTAGATGCTGAAGAAAGTGCCGTTTCCTCCCTTTTCTGC
>CAZDHQ010000678.1:0-3067 GCA_964505135.1 uncultured Ferruginibacter sp. | reverse complement strand
CTTTTACCAATAACGGTGGCGGTTATGCTACATTGAGCTTCATTCCTACTTTAGGTACTATGATCATCGGCTTATTGGCTGGTAATATGCTGCATTCTGCAAAAACATCTAAAGAAAAATTGCAGTTTTTTATTAAGATGGGTATTGCATTTATTTTATTTGGAATGCTGTTGCATTTTACAGGAATTAATCCAATAGTAAAACGTATATGGACACCCGCCTGGACCATCTTCAGCGGTGGTATCTGCTTTTTGTTTTTAGCCATGTTTTATTTTATCGTGGATATGAAGGATAAAAAGAAATGGTTTTACTTTTTAATGGTGATAGGAGCCAATTCCATCGCTGCTTATGTAATGGCAGATGGAGGTTTAAGGTCATTGTTGCATGATTCCTTGTTTATCCATCTTGGTAAAAACTTTGATAAAATATTTGGCGATGCTTATGCCACACTGGTAAGCGGCGGTCTTACGCTTTTACTGCTTTGGTTGATTTTAAACTGGATGTATAAGAAACGAATCTTTATCAAGATATAGCCTTATTATTGATTGCTTGCATAATAAAATTATATGAGAATGTATAAAGCCATTATCAATTGCTTGCTGGTATTTGTATGCAGTTCATTGCAATACTGCACGTCTTCTAGCAATAAAGAAACAGCCGCCCAACCTGCAGAAGAAAAACAGCCGGAATACTATACCATGGCTGACTTTGATAAAGTGGATAAATATGATGTACACAGTCATATAGATGCAGATGATACTACGTTCGTATTGCAGGCAAAAAAAGATAACCTGCGTTTGCTTACAGTGAATGTAGATGCAGGTGAGCCAATAGATAAACAACGACGCATAGCCGAAAAATTAATGAAGCTTTATCCTGATCGGGTTGCCTATGCCACCACTTTCAATTTAAAAAACTGGGGTACGGATAAATGGTTGCCGCAAACTATTGCCTGGCTAAAAGAATCATTTGATCATGGTGCTATTGCAGTAAAGGTTTGGAAGAATATTGGTATGGAGTTAAAAGATGCCAATGGTAAATGGGTAATGATTGATGATCCCAGGTTTGATACGGTGATCAATTTTATCCAGCAAAATAATATCACATTAATGG
Organism: uncultured Ferruginibacter sp.; assembly: GCA_964505135.1. GTDB lineage: Bacteria > Bacteroidota > Bacteroidia > Chitinophagales > Chitinophagaceae > Ferruginibacter. The sequence goes on along the minus strand of CAZDHQ010000678.1, from coordinate 1,954 downwards.
GACACCTGGGTGAACCCAGAAATGCATGGCTGCCTATAGACAGCATGACGGTGAAAGGGGATCAGCGATACTTTAAGGAACATCCGCAATACCACCAGTTCCTTCACCCGGAAAATCCATCTTACCAGGCGCAAATAGATGCTAGAGATAATATGCTGGCAAAGCATCCTAATCTCCGTTTTGTTGGGGCACATTTAGCAAGTCTTGAATGGAATGTAGATGAGTTGGCAAAACGTTTGGATCGTTTTCCCAATATGGCTGTGGAAATGGCTGCAAGAATCACCCACCTGCAAGTACAGTCAGTAAACAACTGGCAAAAGGTACATGACTTTTTGATCAAATACCAGGATCGCCTGATCTATGGAACAGATATGGGAGTAGAAGATAAATCTGACTTTGCTACTGTTAACAAAGATGCCCATGATGTTCGCCTGAGCAACTGGCAATTTTTTGTTACCAATGATGAGATGACCGTACCGGATGTAAAAGGAAGCTTTAAAGGGCAGCATCTTCCTAAAGAAGTAGTGGACAAAATCTTTCGCCTTAATGCAGAAAAATGGTATCCGGGTTTAGGTGATTTAAAAAATCATGCTAAATAAACTGCTGCAATAAAAAATGCCCTAACTTAACCCGAAATTCTATTAACAATGAGGGCAATTCTTTTTATTCTAACTGTTTTCTGTTTTACTAACGGTTACGCACAGCCGCTGGCAAATATTCCTGCGAAACCTTGGGAGCATTCATTCAATATCCCGGACGATCAGATTAACATCAGCCGCCTTAAATGGCTACCTGGTTCACACGATTTTTGGGTAAATGAGAAAGACGGCATCTATGTATATGATGCTGCCAACTTATCTGCAAAGAAATTGATCTTAAGTACAGCACAAATAAAAGCTGCGGGATTAAATACCAAAGTGGAAAATATAGTGTGGAGTGCTGACCGGAGTAAAATCCTTATCTATACTAATTCTTCAAGAGTATGGCGGGTAAATTCAAAAGGAGATTATTGGTGCTTTGATATTGCTACCGGAAAAGGCTATCAACTGGGCAAAGGCCTGCCTTCTTCTTCATTGCAGTTTGCAAAATTTGCTGCCGGCAATAATAAGGTGGCATACGTAAGCAAGCACAATCTGTATGCAGAAGATATAGCCAACGGCAGTATTACACAACTTACAACAGACGGAACAGACCGCATTATCAATGGTACATTTGATTGGGTGTATGAAGAGGAATTGAGTGTGAGAGATGGTTTTAGCTGGAGCCCGGATGGTAAGCGGATTGCATTTTGGAGAGTGGATGCTACACCCACCAGGAATCATTTGTTGATCAATAATACAGATTCACTGTATCCATTCACTGTTCCCATCGAATATCCAAAAGCAGGTGTAAAACCTTCAGCAGTAAAAATTGGTGTGGTAGAAATTGACAGTAAACAAACTACCTGGATGAAAGTGCCTGGGGATGAAGACAACAATTATATACCAAGGATGAATTGGTCTTCTGATAAGGAAATTATGCTGGTGCAGTTAAACCGGTATCAAACCGTGGGCAATTTCTTTATGTGCAATGCTGTGAATGGCGACGCTAATTTAATTTATACCGAGAAGCCACCTGTAGGATGGATTGATCAGTTCAACAATTTAGATTGGGATCTGCCCTGGTGGACATGGATTGATAATTACAAATACTTTATCCGCACCAATGAAGTAGATGGATGGCTGCACATCTACCGTATTTCAAGAGATGGTAAAGAAGTAAAGCTATTGACAAAGGGGAATTATGATGCTAACTTCAGGGCTTATGATGCTGCTACGGGTGATGTATATTTTGATGCAACACCTTATGATGCCACACAAAATTATTTGTACAAAATCAACATTAAGAAAGGCGATACCGTAAGAGTAACACCTGCAGCTTTTAATGGTACCAATAATTATAGATTTTCGCCAGA
>CAZDHQ010000677.1:0-3069 GCA_964505135.1 uncultured Ferruginibacter sp. | reverse complement strand
GTCCATGGAAAACACTGGCTACTCCACGTTCAGCAAGCAGTACCAGGGGGCCACTTCAAAACTATGATGATATTCTTTTCGATATCAATTATCCAAAAAGTGTGAGAAGCAACAGTGCTGTTGTTTATAAAGACACTGTAAATGCAATTGATTACTACTGCAAAGGGAATCCATTGAATGCATCCAGCTCTTTGGTATCCCGTATTGATTCCACCTTATTACTTGCAAATCCCTATACAGGTGTATTTGCAACCAGCCACCAGGGAGATATGGCTTATGGTGATGGTGGTTTAAAACCTAATGAAGTAGCGCTAATCAAAGCCTGGTATTTCGCTGATCCCAATGTACCAGCCGTTTGGAAATATGGTATTGACAATGCAGGTATTTTCAAATACAGGACTACCGGCAAGATTATAAAACAATAATTGACACAATCATTCTAAAATTAGATATATGAAAAAAGGAATTATAGTTACAGCGATGATGATCTCAATGCTCATCTACCTGCTGCCATCCTGTTATAAAAATAAAGAAGATGTACTTTCTCTTCCTGCAGTTTCTTTCAGGTCAGATGTAGTGCCCATCATAGTTTCGGGTGGATGTGGGTGCCACAACAACGGTTCAACACGTGCAGTACAGTTCTCTCATGCAGATACCATCTTTTACGACGGTATACTGGCAAGGGTCTCATTATTAAACAGCTGGGTAAGTGGCGGTTTTCACCCCGGTGGTGGTGAAATTGACTTTAAAACAAATGAAAAAGCAATTATAAAGAAATGGATTGATGCAGGAGCAAAAGATGATGGTGGTGGATGTGATGTTACAGGCAAAATTACCTACACAGAAAAAATTGCACCCATTTATACTACCACTTGTAAAGGATCTACCTGCCACGGAGGTATAGCAGTAGCACTTGATTATGATAAGCTGGTATCAGATAAAACAACTGTTAGCGCTATCATGAACAGTGGCGGCACTACTGGTCACCCTGGTGGTGTATTAAGCCTGGGCACCTGTACAATAAACATTTTTAAGGAATGGATTGCGCAAGGCCAGCCTAAATAATAAACGATGACTAAAGAAATAATTAATAAATCAACTATTATGAAAAAGATATTCTTGTTATTCCTTTCCTGCCTCGCCATGTATGGAATTGCTGTAGCCCAGAACTCAACTGCAGCGCAGGAAAAAGAAACCCCAAAACCAAAGTATACACGTGCTACGTTTAACTCTACCCGTGTAATCAATATGCAAAGCACAGAAATGGTTAGAAAAGGTGGCCTTCAATTTATGATATCACACCATTTCAGCTATATCTGGAATAAAGGTGCAGGCTCTGAAAACCTGGGGCAATTTTTTGGCCTGAACTCAGGAGTGGCACATACTTATTTATCATTTGATTACTCTCCACAAAACTGGTTGAATCTTGGGGTAGCCATGGCCGGTAGTTCCAAATACGAAGCATGGGCCAAGTTTAAACTGCTTCGCCAGCAAACAGGTGTTAAAAATATTCCTGTGTCAGTGGTGCTCTTTTCTTTGGGCAATGTAAATACTGCTAAGGATCCTGATCACTCTTTTGCAGGCAATAAACTTGCCTTTATGAACCAGTTATTAATTGCACGTAAATTTTCTGATAAAGTTTCGTTGCAGTTGATGCCAGCATGGATACATTTTAATATTGTGCCCTACGGGATCAACAATAGTAATGAAGTATTTTCTCTTGGTCTAGCAGGAAAATACAAGGCTACAAGCAATATGAATTTAACATTGGAATATTCACGCCAGTTAAATATGTATGAAAACCTGATTACCAAAAATGGTTCAATTATCAGCTATCAGCCAAACCTTTTGTCTGCCGGTATTGAAGTAAACACTGGCGGCCACTTATTCCAATTCTATGTAGGTAATACCATCAGCTCATCTAATATTGATCAGCTGGCAAGAAACAGCAGCAGCATTAAAGACGGCAATTTTGCTTTCGGTTTTACCATCAACAGGAGTTTTTAGTATCAGTAATAAATATCCAATTAAACGATCCGGGCCGGTGTTTTCACCGGCCTTATGTTTATGTTCCTTTCTATAAACAATGCTATAACTTTTGTTTTATATGGCCTGCCAGCGTTTTGTGGGGCAAACAAAAAACCTATCATGGTGTAAGGCTTGGGTTTACCAATGGCTACCTGATGACTGACAAAGATAATTTTCTGGAAAAGGGAAACCGTAAACAGGTATATTGGCACGATTTTCCGTCAACAAAAGAAATAGATCCGGATCTTGTGAACAGCTATATATTTGAAGCTCTTCGTATTGATGCAAGCGTGTACAGGAAAAAATGAGAATAAAGTAAAGATAACGCTCAATGAAACCGGCAGTATTTTTATCATCATTGTAGTACAATGCCTCGATTATTAAATTTTGATTTAAACGTACCCTTTAAACAGCAATAAAATCAAACAGCTACCGTTGCAATACTATAAAAGATGTTCTAATAATGCAACTTTAAATATAATTTTCGTACCTAAACTATTTTACATGTAAGCAGAACTCAGTATCCACACAATACCCGATTACTATGAAAACATTTATTACCACTCTGCTATCACTGCTATGTGCTTTCGGCTATTCTCAAATTACAGCGCCTCAGATAAAGGCCAACTTTGGAGTTGACGCTGATTTACAAAAAAACTTTTTTAACGAGACACAGTTGCCGGACAACGATGACTGGTTTCCCTATAATGATCCTGGCTTTGGCGTTTATGTAATCGATACTACTGATGCCACGCAGATCTATAATAACTATTTAGCTGATATTTCCAGTAGAAATAAAACATTGGAAAAGCGGATGAGCTATCCTCCATTTTCGGTTGTAAACAGCCAGCTATTGATGGATGCTGTATTTGTTAGAGATTTTCATGGCAGTGATTCTACTACCTATGCATCAGGGGCAAATAAAAACGGCATGAGCCCGGTTGACTGGTCATGCCCTATTGCACAATCAGTTCCTGATAAAAATGGGATACTGGATGTAATGCTTCATGTAAGAAGAGCTGGTACTACAAAAAGTGATTC
>CAZDHQ010000676.1:0-3071 GCA_964505135.1 uncultured Ferruginibacter sp. | reverse complement strand
TGTTGTACCCAATTTTTAACGATGATATGCCTGTGGCTGCAGCTTCTTTTTGTTGCAGTTCCACCAAATAATCTTTACCACCTGTTGCTATCTTTCTTAAATCATCTAATTCAGCATCCACGCCGGTAGCAATCATGCCGCCCTTGGCTGCAATGGCGGGTGGGTTTTCAACAATCTCTTTTACAATCTTCCCAACAATGTACAAGCATGGATTCAATGAATCAGCCATGCGTTTTAAATAGTCATTATCTGCGGCAATACAAATTTGCTTGATGGCTTCCACTTGCTGTAAGCCTTTTGCAATCTGCAATACCTCCCTTGGATTTACCTTTTTCAAAGGAACCTTGCTCACCAAACGTTCAATATCGCCAGCTTGCTTTATGTGATGTGTCAGCTTGTTTCGTATATCCGTCTCCTTTATTAAAAAAGCAACTGTTTCCAGCCGCTCATTAATTTTTGAAATATCATTCAGCGGCATCAGCACCCAGCGTTTTAGCAAACGGGCTCCCATCGGCGACACTGTATTATCAAGCACTTTCAATAAAGTATTGCTGCCTTCAGGGCCACCCATCAGCTCAAGGTTGCGAATGGTAAATCGGTCCATCCAAAGGTGATCATTACGGTCAATGCGCTGAATGGAAGTGATATGGCCAAGATTAGGATGTTCTGTATCTTTTAAATAATGCAGGATAGCGCCAGCAGCCACAATGGCTTTATCCATGCCTTCAATACCAAAACCTTTCAGGCTATGTGTACCAAAATGTTTCAATAAACTTTCCGTAGCATAAGGCTCAGCAAAAATCCATTCGTCCAGCGTGTAGGTGAAAAACTTGGTGCCGAAGTATTCTTTAAAATGTTTTAGCTCTCTTCTTTGAAAAATCACTTCTGCAGGTTGCAGGCTCTGTAATAATTTATCAGCATATTCTTTATCGCCTTCGGCCACAAAAAATTCACCCGTGCTGATATCTAAAAAAGCAATGCCCGTTTTATCGCCATCAAAATGTAAAGCTGCTAAAAAATTATTGCTGTTATGTTCAAGCAGTTTATCGTTGGTTGCCACACCCGGTGTTACCAGTTCGGTCACGCCACGTTTTACTATTCCCTTTGCCTGCTTTGGATCTTCCAGTTGATCACAAATAGCCACCCGGTAACCAGCTTTCACCAGTTTATGCAGGTAGGTATCCAGCGCATGGTGAGGAAACCCTGCCAGTTGAGAAGAGTTTTCATCCCCGTTATTTCTTTTGGTAAGCGTAATGCCCAGCACTGCAGAAGCTTTCACCGCATCCTGGCCGAATGTTTCATAAAAATCACCCACCCGAAATAGCAGGATGGCATCAGGGTAGCGGGCCTTGATGGCATTGTGCTGCTGCATTAAAGGTGTTTCAGTAGATGCTTTGGCCATTTGTTTTTATAAAAAATATTTATGTTCCGGTCTGCATGTCCTTTATCGGCTTCATTGGCGTCGCACTCTTGTACCTTTTATCTTCAAGCAGCTTTATTCACCGTTTACTTCTTTAAGGAAAGTTGCATTAACCCGGAAACACTTATTTCTAAAGGCTGGCAAAAATAAGTTCTTTACAATCCTTAAAAATGGCTTTTTCCCCAGTGTTAATTACTTTTGCGCCAAATTAAAAAACTTAGTTGATAAGCATTACATGAGAAAACTAAGCATGGACGAACTGGGCCGTAAATCGGTGGAAGAGTTTAAGCAGAGTGAAAAGCTGCCGGTAATTGCCGTGCTGGAAAACATCCGGAGTGCTTATAATGTGGGCAGTGTATTTAGAACGGCCGATGCTTTTTTGCTGGAAGGAATTTATATCACCGGGTACACCTGCACACCACCGCACAAAGAAATTAAAAAGACAGCATTAGGGGCAGAAGAAACGGTGAGTTGGAAACATTTTGCCAATGCATCACTGGCAATCGAAGAGTTAAAACAACAGGGCTACACCGTATATGCGGTGGAGCAGGCGGAAAATAGCATTGCACTGCAAGACCTGCCTTACACGTCGGGAGAAAAAATTGCACTGATCTTTGGGAACGAAGTAACAGGCGTGGAGCAAACTACTATTGAACAATGTGCCGGTTGCGTGGAAATACCGCAACTGGGCATGAAGCATTCGCTGAACATTGCCACGGCAGCCGGTGTTGTTTTATGGGAAGTGGTAAGAACAATGATAACCCTAAACCCTAAAGGGAACTAATTACCTTATACAATGGCAACAACTACAATAAAAAATTACCTTTCGCTGGTTAAATTCAGCCATACCATTTTTGCAATGCCTTTTGCATTGATTGGATTTTTTTTGGGATTGAATTATTATCTATTTGAACAAAGAAAGTTTCAACCTGGTGAACCACACTTTGCTATGCCAGCCTGGATACCAATTACGTTTGAATTCAACATTTACTCAATTGCTGTTCTGTTTGTACTTGTTATCATTTGTATGATAACAGCCCGTTCTGCAGCCATGGCCTTCAACCGCTACCTGGATGCTCATTTTGATGCAAAGAATCCCAGAACAGCGATAAGGGAAATCCCTGCAGGAATAATTTCAAGAGAAAGTGCCTTACGTTTTGTAATCATCAATTGCATCATCTTTATTGCGGCTACTTTTTTTATTAATCGCATTTGCTTTTTTCTATCACCTGTGGCTTTGTTCGTGATCTTGTTCTATAGTTATACCAAACGCTTCACTCCATTATGTCATTTGGTATTGGGAGTTGGCTTAAGTCTTGCGCCCATCGGAGCCTATCTTGCTGTTACAGGTAAGTTTGCATTATTACCAATTCTTTTTTCGTTTACTGTTCTGTTTTGGGTAAGTGGTTTTGATATTATTTATGCTTTGCAGGATGAAGAGTTTGATAGATCCCAGCAACTACATTCTATTCCTGCAGCTTTGGGTAAAGTAAAAGCTTTAAAAGTTTCTGAATTCTTACATCTTTTATCTGCAATATGTGTTATCAGCGCAGGATGTTTAGGACATTTCGGTTGGTGGTATTGGGCAGGCGTAGCAATATTTATTGGTATGTTAATCTACCAGCATAGCATTGTGAAACCAACTGATTTA
>CAZDHQ010000675.1:0-3075 GCA_964505135.1 uncultured Ferruginibacter sp. | reverse complement strand
TGATAATTAATCGTTACCAATCAGTTCGTTTACGAATGGCTGCAAAAGTAAGGAAATTGACCTTTTTTTTGAAATGCACCTAAGAGAGTAAGAATTTCCCGGGAAGGGAAAAACGGGAAATGGTTTAAAATTATACTTGCTCAAAGACTGAACTTTTATTTGTCGCTATCAATTCTTTCTTCCAACACCCTTCCCGCTAATTATTTTTTGTAGAAAAAAGTAAAGCCGGTGAAGTTTTATTTTACCAACGCCCTGGCCAATTGCTTCATTGCTGTAAAATTGGCCCTCACATTAAACAGCCCAAATACATTGCCATTAGAGGGATCATACTTGATTTCAAACGGCACCCAGATATCTTCATATATGCGTACCCTTGCGGTACCATTAAGGGTAATGCGGTTGCGGTCTTCGCCTTGATATAGCCTGGTAAAGTTGCGGTAGTAGGTACCACTGATCATAAACTCAAACCATGATTTTTGATTGAGCTTATCACGGATAACCCAATTAAAGCCGGCCTCTGTATCCAATACAAAACGCTTGAGGTTATTACCGCTTTGTGTTTCGTCTTTTGAAAAATTACCTGCTGCTCTTATGTTGAGCTCAATATTATTGGCGCCACCCCTGGGTGCAAATATGCCTTTTGAAAATGCTGTCTGGAGTACGATATTAGAAAAAGCGAACTGGTTGCTGTACATAGTATCACTGATACCGATGGTCCAGAGTACACAGCGCTTGATGGAATCTTTGAGCGCTTCGTATATGGCCTCATCATTTGTTTTTAAACTGCTACCCGGGTTTTCAGTAAAGAGTTTTTCCAGGTTGGCAAGACTGCTGTCCTTAGCAATACTGAGGATTTGCTGCTGCATGCCTGCCTCCAGGCTATTGAATGACGTTTGTTCATCATTGAAGAACTTAGATACCTGCGCCAGAAATTTTCTCAATTCTTCCCGGTCTGCTTCATTGCGTTCGCTAAGGGCGAAACGCTGTGATGCAAAATTTCGCAAGCCAGCATTTAGTATTTTTCTTTCCCTGGCCAGGCCATTGATGCGGAGATGAGTGGCAAAGAGTTTACTGGTGGTATGGTCCCGTTGGTCTACCAGTGCATATTTAACGCCGGATGAAAATCCATTAAAACGAAACGATGTATCGAGTCGGATACCAAAACCAAAATTGAGCTTTCGCAGTGCATTGTATTTGCTGTAGTAATGATCAATATTCAAATTAGGATTGCTCTTGAGCATTACAGCAAAGGGATTGGATTGAAAATTAAACTGCTTATTGTTACCCGTGAGGTTATCAAATGCCAGTTGAAAAAAACTGGTGAGCACATCTTTGCTGTTTCCGCTACGGAGAGAGTCTGCAGTAAATATTGGAACAGCATCATTGTTTGGTGCTTCCTGTGCCTGGGCGTTGCCAATGCATAGTGCTAACAGTAACGCATACAGGAATTTGCTTGCATTGTATTTCATGGTAGGGGAAGTAGTATTAATCAATAATGAAATTGTCGTTGAAATTACCCGGAGAAAAATTCATTTGCTGCGGTGTAGCCGGCAGACTGATCCTGATTTCGGTGGAGCCGGCACTGCTGCCGTCAATGCCGATGATATCATCTTTTTGCACGCCATTAAATGTAAGGCTGCCACTGGCGTTGAGTGATTTCTCTTCTCCATTATAGGTGGCGGTGATAGTGCTAAGACCTGCTGCCACATCTCTAAATGTTACATCTATAATTGCTATGCCTGCTGCTGCCAGGGAGAAGCCCCGGCTGCCGCCTGAACCGGCTGGTATTGCTGCAGGTGGAGGCGCAGCAGCGGCTGATTTTTTAAAGGCTGCTTTTTTTGTTGCCGTTTTTTTTGCAACTCCCTGTTTAATGATTTTACTGCCAGCTTTTTTTGCAACCTTCTTTATTTGTTTTGCCATACTGATTTTTTTATAAGCCTACTCTTGTTACCGTTTTCGGCTAGCCGGTACTGTTATCTGATTGTGGATTGGAGGAGGAAAGCTGTAAAAAATTGGTAAGGAATATTCATCGCTGTAAGCATTTTATAAACATCAGCCGTGTTTTAATACCAGCGAATCGCCGGCCTTACTGATGTTTACCAGTCTTAAGCGGAAAGGTTTGCTCATCGTATCAAACTTGCCTTCGTATTGTATGCCTTCAAAAGGGCCATTGTCAAAGCCATCATTTTCAGCCTTGGTGAGGTAATGCAGTTTTACATTTCGATGATCAAAGCTACCTTTCAGGTTATACACGTTCCCATCCTGGTTATTGTCAAAAGCTTCCAGCACACCGGTAATTTTAGTGCTGTCAATATTGCTGTCGTTGATAAAAAATAAGCTGCCTGTTTGGGTTCCTTTATCTACCGTCCACTGGTTGCTGAAATCTGGAATATACAGGTCTGCCAGTGCGTCCATGGTTTCTTTATCACAACTTGTGTTGGGCATTGTCATTGCTGCAAGCAATGCGTAACAGATTAACTTTTTCATGGTAACTTATTTATTGATTAAAAAATATTTTTACCTGCATCCAGTTTGCCAATATGATACTTGATCTTGTTCTCCAGCACCACCAGGTTATTATCCAGTATCGGCATCACGGCATTCAGTGATGCAATGATTTCCTGTTTCAATTGTTTTCGTTCCTTCCTGCTGTCTGTATGGATGTACATATTGGCTTTTTGTACAAACAGTGTATTGAGTGTAAGAATACTGGTGCGGTGTATGTCATTGATGGCATAATCAAACACATTGTGAAAACCGCTGGCGAGTTCATCACTTTTCCAATAGGTTTGCACGGCTTTTTCATACTCGTTGTTATTATTGTTGAGTTCGTTGTAAAACTTGTTATACACTTTAATGGTAGAATCAAAAAGAAAAAATGACTTTGGATTCTGCAATGAAAATGCCAGCATGTTTTTGAATATATCCCGGATATCTTTTGCTTCGTTCAAATAACTTTCCAGCGCATAGGTGATCTGCGGATAATATTTTTCTCTTCCTTCAGCCAATTGCACCGCAGATTTCAATTCCATTTCTGAAATACGGTATTGGCTGGTAACCATGCCAAGCAATGAG
>CAZDHQ010000674.1:0-3080 GCA_964505135.1 uncultured Ferruginibacter sp. | reverse complement strand
AGTTCAGAACCAATGCAGCATAATCATCGTATTTGATTAATGCAGCTTACCTAACAATTTCAGCAGTTTTTATTTTCTAATTGCAATCAGCACCAATAAGGTGAATCAATATGCCTGTTTTTAACCAGTCCCGTAAGAATGTGATCATGCTTGTATTTGCAGGCGTGTTTATAATAATAGTAGCGCAGCTTGCTAACCTGCAACTGTTTTCTTCCAAGTATAAAGTAATGGCCGATGACCAGGGAAAATTCAGGAAAGTAATTTATCCTGACAGGGGAATTATCTTCGACCGCTACCGGAAAGCTATTCTGCAAAACACTACGATCTATGATCTAATGGTGGTTCCAAACAAAGTGAAAGGTGTAGACACTTCCAGTCTGTGTAAAATATTGGGTATTGATAGTGCCCAATTTTCAAAAAAAGTACTGGAGTGCATTTTTAAAAATGGAAGAAGCAGACCATCGGTTTTTGATGGTTTATTAAGCGAAGCCAAGATGGCCATGCTCAATGAATCAATGTACAAATTTGCTCCCGGCTTTTATTTGCAGGAACGCCCCATCAGGAGTTATCCATATGATGCCGGTGGCAATATATTAGGTTACCTGGCAGAAGTGGATACCAATTTTTTAAAAACGCATAAGGATGAAGGTTATCAAATAGGCGATTATGCAGGTAAAACAGGCATGGAACGAACTTATGAAAAAGTGCTGATGGGCCAGCGAGGTATTGAGTTTTGGAAAAGGGATAACAAGAACAGGCTGACAGAAAGAGTAGACAATGGCAAGTATGATACTGCAGCAATAGCTGGTCAAAATATGTACACCTCACTCGATATTGAACTGCAGGCACTGGGAGAAAAATTAATGCAGAACAAACTCGGCTCCATTGTAGCGGTTGACCCACGTACCGGCGGTATTCTTTGCATGGTGAGCAGCCCCACTTTCAAACCTAAATTTTTAACAGGCCCCGATAGGAAAAAACATATTACTGAATTATTGCTTGACCCTTCGCTGCCCTTACTTAATAGAGCAGTTAGTGCAACTTATTCACCTGGTTCTACTTTTAAAACTTTGCAGGCATTGATTGGTTTGCACGAAGGGATGATCACAACAGATACCAGATTTAGCTGCAGTGGTGCATTTTATGGATGCGGTAAGCCTATGCGCTGTTTGGATGTGGGCACATTTGATCTGCGGCATGCTATTACAGTATCAGACAATACTTACTTTGCCAATGTAATGCAGCGTGTAATCAATAATCCAAAGTACCCGGATGTAGATAGTTCATTAAAGGCATGGGATAATTACATGTATGCTTTTGGTTTGGGACATAAGTTAGGCGTGGATGTACCATCAGAAAAAAGAGGTAATATCCCAACACCTGCTACCTATGATAAAGTTTTTGGAGCCGGCCACTGGAATTTCTGCAGTTTTAGATCTGTAAGTATTGGCCAGGGTGAAGTGGACGTAACACCAATACAGGTTGCCAATGAAATGGCTTATATCGCTAATAAGGGTTGGTATTATACTCCACATATTGTAGACTCTATTGAAGGCGGAGACAAGTTTGGAATGCTGGATAAATACAGGGAAAAACATCAGCCTGTAGATATTCCTGACAGCATTTTTGAGGCGGTGCATGATGGTATGGAGGGTGTGGTAGATCATGGTACTGGTATGGGCGCAAAAATTCCGGGTATTGCCATCTGCGGTAAAACCGGAACGGTAGAAAACTATTTTCATGGTGTGAAGCAACCGAACCACGGTTTCTTTTGCGGCTTTGCTCCAAGAGATAATCCACGCATTGCTATTATGTGTGTGGTAGAAAACAGCGGCCGTTTTGGTGGTACTTATGCGGCACCAATTGTGGGTTTTATGCTGGAGAAGTTTTTAAAAGATTCCATTACCGATCCAAAAAGAAAAGAAAGGCTGGAATATTATGCCAATTTGAATCTGATACCTCCAAGAATTTATTCCCAGATAAAATCGCAGGACTCTCTTCGTCATGCTAAGGATTCTGCTTACCTGATTGCAAAGGGATACATTAAAGTAATCAAAGACACACTTGGTATAGATGAGGAAGATGAAAAAGATGCACTGGATAAAATAAAAACGGATAAAGAAGCAGATAGGAACACTCCTCCTGCAAAAAATAATACAAGCAGCAGTGCCAAGCCTGATGCCATTCTGCAGGATAAAAAAAGAAACAATCAACCAAAAGACAGTACAAATAAATAATTAATGTCAAAGAAGAATCCCGCCATAGGAAAAGGTGTAGACTGGCTGCTGATATGGCTTTATGCTGTACTGGTAATCATTGGCCTGCTTTGTATTTTTTCTGTGGAATACAAAAGTGGAGATAGTGTGGTGCAAACTTTTTTAGGCTTTAAAAAAGAATACAGTAAGCAATTCTATTTTTTTATTGCCAGCATAATAGTTGCCACTTTTATCCTATTAACAGACAGCAAATTTTTTACTGCCACTGCCAATCTTTCTTATGCTTTTGGTATTTTGCTCATCATGGCCACATTTGTAGTGGGTAAAGAAGTGGGTGGATCAAAAAGCTGGATCCCACTTGGTTTTATGAACGTGCAGCCGGTGGAGGTCTGCAAAATATTTACTTCGCTTGCACTGGCAAAATACCTATGTATGCCTGATCTTGATTTTTCCAAAACAAGATCCCAACTGATTGCTGCAGCCATCGCATTTGCGCCTGCAATATTATCGGTGCTGCAAAAAGAACCGGGCGCTGCTATTGTTTATTTTTCCTTTGCTATTGCTTTTTATAGGGAAGGATTGCCTGCTGTTTACTTGGTGATCGTTTTTTCATTAGCGATTCTTATCATCGCAAGCATTGTGGTCCCTCCAAATTCTTTGTTTATTGCATTAACAGTTATTGCTGTTTTATTCATTTATATTTTTAGAAAAAGAATTAAAAAGAACAGTGCTATTATCGTTGTAATAATTGGCGCCTGGGCATTAGGTGTGGGTACGCAAAAGTTCCTTGTTCCCAAGCTTTTTGATAAAGTTTTAAAACCTCACCAGGTAGTACGCATATTCGCCACTTTTGGTATTGATGAT
>CAZDHQ010000673.1:0-3084 GCA_964505135.1 uncultured Ferruginibacter sp. | reverse complement strand
ATGAAGAATGGCAGCGCTTTGTTGACTGGATGGACCGCCGTCAACTAAGCTGGATCACCTGGAGTGTATCAGACAAAGATGAAACCTGCTCAGTATTAAAACCCTCTGCTGCTTCCAATGGCAACTGGAAGGAAGAGGATATCAAAGAATCCGGTAAAAAGGCAAGGGAGTATTTGAAGGGATATGCGGAGAATAAGTGAAGATATGATTGCATAATTTGAAATCATTACTTTGCAGCATGCAAAAAATCAAAAAGCCCTTACTAAAAATCCTCGCTGGCTTAGTTATACTTTACCTATTGCTTTTAATACCAGACAGGCAGCATACTCCCGCTGTAAAGCCTACCAATAAACCATTTGCATGGAACCAGGACAGCATGTGGCTGTCGCTGGAAAAAACATTTGCAGCAGCGAAGGCTTCACCAGCCAATGTTATTGACAGCAGTATTCAACCGCTCTTGCAAAAGCAATCCATGCTTTATCAATACATCGCAGCCAAACCGCTTGCATCCAATGATTCCGCCTTTGCTCAGTTGCTGCAAAACTATTTTCAACTGGCACCATTGGTTGCGGCAGCGCCTGCCTATAGAGACAGCTTTATTCAATGCTATAACCTGAACAGGAATGCCATCAAGCTGCAATCACAACAATGGAATATGGATAACCAGCAGGTACGGAATACCATTTATCAAACGCTTTATGGTATGAGAGCAGCAGCAGAGGAAGTATTACTGCAAACAGATAGTGTGCCCTATGCAGCGGCCATCAATGTAAAAGATGAAATTTCTGCAGCACCATCAACCAATATTTTTGGCATCACCGTTCATAGTGGTGATTTGCTGGTATCAAGAGGTGGTGCAGAAGTGTCAGCCCTCATTTCAAGAGGCAATAATTATCCGGGTAATTTTTCTCATGTGGCGTTGATTTATGTGAACGAAAAAAATGTGCCTTATTTGATAGAAGCACATATTGAAAAAGGCGTAGCCATTTCTTCTGCGGAACAATATATCAAAGACAAAAAATTACGCTTTATGGTATTGCGTGCAAGGGCTAATCTGCCGCAGTTAAAAGCAGATCCTTTATTGCCACACAAGGCAGCTAAGCTGGCCTATGATGAAGCCAGCAAGCGCCATATTCCTTATGATTTCAAAATGAATTTTTATGACAGCAGCGCCTTGTTTTGTTCTGAAGTAGGATCCTATGCGTATAAGAAAAACGGCATCCAGTTGTGGCAGGCCATCTCTTCTATTTCATCGCAGGGTGTGGTAAACTGGCTGAGTGAATTTGGTGTAGAAAATTTTGTGACACAGATGCCCAGTGATTTGGAATATGATTCACAGTTACGGGTGGTGGCAGAATGGCGTGACCCTGAAACACTGCGTAAAGATCATATTGATAATGCGGTGATGGATGCCTTACTGGAAGAAGCAGATAGAGGAAAACAAATTACTTACCAACATTGGCAGTTGCCTTTTGTAAGAATCGTAAAAGCCTGGTGTATGATTAAAAATGGATTTGGCGGTGTAGGAATTATACCGGAAGGTATGAGTGCAACGCAGGCTTTAAAGAACCAAACCTTTGTTGCTTTATACAACGATGTAAGAAATAAAACCAGCACATTAGCAGCTCAATTTATCAAAGAAAAAAATTATTTTCCTCCTTACTGGCAGCTTGTAATCCTTGCCAGGAGTGCTATTCAGCATAACTGATATTTATCATATAAAGTACTGATAAGCGTCTTTTTTCCCACAAGTGTGGGGTAATAGTTTTGTCATCGTAATCAAACATCACAAGGTTACGCAGGTTAATAGCGACGGCCTGCTGCACTAAGTGAGCTTCAATATCTGGCATTGCTTGCCATATTTGAAAGACCTGGAAATAGTGGTTTGCAAAAACAAATTGCTTTTTCCTTGCGATACGGAAGAAAAACAAGAAAATACTCATACGCTCTTTTTTAAGAGTAGTTTAGAAGATCGCAGCTAAATGCTGCTTAAAATAAGTAGGTTGTATATTGGTTTAATCGCCCCGGCATTCTCGATGCAGGGGCTACTTTTTTGTAGCCAATCATGATGAGGGTTTCAGTCCTATTTGACGATGATCATTTCCCGTAAAAAAATACTGCACTACATTTCTATTGTAAAAAATCATTTTATGAAATGAGTCATAGCAAAAAATTGTTACTAACTGAAGCTTAATGACCAATCCGGTAACTATCGGATCTATGACAGAATCAATAAAACATTAACACATGAAAACGATCTTATTCAGCCTTGCAGCTTTTATTATTTTGATGGGCTGTTCCTCTACAAGAATCACTCATAGCTGGCAGGCCAATGATGTAGTTACAAAAGAGTATAAAAAAATCATCGTACTCGCTTTATTAAAAAATAATGACCGGGAGTTCAGAGAAAAAATGGAAGGCCATATTGTGGGCGATTTGATTGACCTGGGATACAATGCGGTATCTTCTTTAAATGAATTTGGTCCTAAATCTTTTGAAGGATTGAAGGAAGAAGAAGCAGTTGCCAAACTGCAAAGCAGTGGTGCAGATGCAGTGATCACCGTAGTGTTGCTGGATAAAGAGCGGGAAAGAAAATATATCCCCGGCCGTGTGATCTATTCTCCCTACAGTATCTACTACCGCAGGTTTGGCGGATACTATAACACTATGAGCAACCGTGTATTTGAAAGGGGGTATTATTCAGAGCAAACCAACTATTTCTGGGAAAGCAATTTCTATGAAATGGATAACAAGGAACTGCTGTATTCCATCCAGACCAAATCATTTGATCCGGCTTCTGCATCTGAACTGGCGCATGAATATGGAAGATTGATTGTGAAAGATATGGTGAAGCATGGGGTGCTGGTGAAGAAGCAAACAAAGCTTACGGAGTGAAAATTCTGTTATAATATTTCCTAAACAGTATCGTCGTTTGATAATGACGTGCTATTGCTTATTTTTAATCTTTAAAAGATAACATAGCTATCATTAACCCGACTTACTGACATGATTACCGTTATTCGATCCTGCTTTTGCTTCATCTCGGCAATTTTATTTTTTACTGCACTTCAGGCTCAGGGAAAT
>CAZDHQ010000672.1:0-3085 GCA_964505135.1 uncultured Ferruginibacter sp. | reverse complement strand
AAGTGGTTGCAACAAAAATTAAAAAGCATTGGTCTAAGGCCCATTAGTAATATTGTAGACATCACCAATTTTATCCTGCATGAAACGGGGCAGCCTTTGCATGCGTATGATCTTAGCCAAATAAAGGGTAACAAGATTATAGTAAAGAATCTTCCTGATAATACACCATTCTTGTCATTGGATGAAAAGAAAAGAAAATTAAACAGCGAGGATTTGATTATTTGTGATGGCGAAAGCAATGGCATGTGTATTGCAGGCGTATACGGCGGCGCTACCAGTGGAGTGAAAGCAGGTACCACGAGTATATTTTTAGAAAGCGCCTGGTTCAATCCCATCAGCATTCGTAAAACATCTTTCAGGCACGGCTTGCGCACAGACGCAGCTACCCGTTTTGAAAAGGGTGTTGACATCAGCAATACTGCCAATGTGTTGAAGAGAGCTGCATTAATGATCAAAGAAATTGCAGGTGGTGAAATTGCTTCTGATGTAATTGATGTATATCCTGTGGTGAAGCCAAAAGCAGAAGTGGTTTTAAGATATCATTACCTGAAAAAATTGAGTGGTAAAAATTATCATGGAGATGCGGTTAAGAATATTTTATCAGCTTTGGGCTTTGAAATATTAAAAGAAGGGTTTGATGACCTGCATGTGGCGGTACCATATAGTAAGCCGGATATTAGTTTGCCTGCAGATATTGTGGAGGAGATTATGCGGATAGATGGTTTAGACAATGTGGAAATTCCGTCTGCTATTTCCATTTCACCAGCAGTAGAAACACTCGAAAGAGAAAATGCCTGCAAAGAAAAAGTAGCTGGATATTTGATTGGCAATGGCTTTAGCGAAATCTTTACCAATAGCATTACCAATTCAGCTTATTACAACGATGATGTTTTACAATCATCTGTAAAGATGATCAATAGCCTGAGTGCGGAGCTGAATATCATGCGTCCATCAATGATGGAAACAGGCCTGGAAAGTGTTGCGTATAACCTTAACCGTAAGAACAGTGATTTGTTGTTTTTTGAGTTTGGTAAAACCTATCATACCAGCGAAGCAAACAAATATAATGAACAGCAACACCTGAGTTTATATGTAACGGGTAACACCACGCCTGCTAACTGGAAACACAAGGGTGAAAAGGCTGACTTTTATTTTATCAAAGGCGTAGTGGATAAGATCAGCAGGTTGCTTGGGGTAACAATCAATGTATTTGTATCAGCAGAGGCTGGTAAATTATCGAATGCAGTAGTTGCTAAGGTTAAAAACGATGTGATTGCTGAATTAGGCAGCATCAACAAAAAAACATTGGCCAGCTTTGATATAAAGCAAAACGTATTTTATGCTGATATCAACTGGGATAAGCTGCTTGAACTAAACAAGAAGCAACAAATTACTTTTACTGGTATTCCAAAATATCCTGCCGTATACAGGGACCTGGCGATAGTAATTGATAAGAGTATTGCTTACGAACAAGTAGAAAAGGCAACGTTTAATGCTAAGATCAGCAGGCTGCAATCGCTGAACCTGTTTGATGTTTTTGAAAACGAAAAGATTGGTGCAGACAAAAAATCATTGGCAGTAAGTTTTACTTTTTTGGATGAAGAAAAAACAATGACGGATAAAGATATTGATGCAATGATGAGCAAGATCATCAGTTCTTACGAAAAAGAACTGAACGCCGTAGTTAGAAAATAATCGTAAACTTGGATAATGGCAGCACTGGAAAGCGATATCAAAAGGGTGAATGAAAAATTGCAGCAATTGCTCAAGCAATACCTGCTGCTGCAAAAAGAAAACCGTAAACTGCAGGATGAGTTGAGGGCGTTGGTAGATACTAAAGAACAGAACCAACAAAAAATTGAATTACTGCAGGTGCAGGTAGGTCTGCTAAAGTCAGCATCTGCTCAAATGTCTGAGGCTGATAAAAAAGATTTTGAGAAAAGGATCAATCAATACCTGCGAGACATTGATAAATGCATCGCAATTTTAAGTGAATAGTTATGGCAGAGGAATTGATACCGGTTAATATTTTGATTGGCGATCGCACCTATCGCATCAAAACCAATCCGAAGGATGAGGAGGTGATCAGGCGTACGGTGAAAACGATTAATGACAAGATCATTGAGTTTAAAACTCAGTTTGCCGGTAAAGACATGCAGGATTATATTGCCATGGTGATGATATGGTACGCCACCCAGTTTGCAGGTGAGAAAGACCAATTTTTTGAAAAGGAAGTGTTGGGGGCGTTGGCTAAAATGGAAGAACAGATCGACAAAGTACTTCAATAAAAGCTTAAACCAATTAAATTAAAAGGGATCAGTCGTTTAGATTGATCCCTTTTTTTGCCTTGAGTTCGCTAACTCCTGATGTTTCTTAAAAAATTAAAATCCCTAGTATGTTTATTTGATTGTATCGCAATCAAAAGTCTCTAAAAAGAATGACGGAAGTAGGAATACTTCCGTCTTTTACCCTAATAAAACCTTAAACCAGCAAAATCTTTATATTGAAAACATTCAGTTAGAATGTTCAATTGAAATAGTATTGATTAAAAACTGCACTTATTAGTACGGATATTTTGTAAAAACTGTTTGGTTTATATGAACCCAATACTATGCCAAAACAAAAAAATGTGGAAAACTTGAAATGGCTATTAATACCATTCATCAAAATTCCGCTGAAACAAGGCTGCTGCTGCAAAAGGCTATTTTACTACCTTTGCCAACATTTATAAATAAAGGCAGGAAGTAATCAATTAATATGTCAGCGAAATACCGGGAATACCAGCAATTGAACTTATCTAAAATCAGTGAAGAGATATTGGCTAAGTGGCAGGCACACAATGCTTTTGAAAAAAGTGTGTCTTTAAGAGAAGGAAAAACACCCTTTGTATTTTATGAAGGTCCTCCAAGTGCGAATGGAATGCCGGGTATTCACCACGTAATTTCACGAACTTTAAAGGATTTGGTGTGCCGCTATAAAACCATGCAGGGTTTCCAGGTAAAGCGTAAAGGTGGCTGGGATACACATGGTTTGCCAGTGGAATTGGGCGTTGAAAAGGAACTCGGCATTACAAAAGAAGATATCG
>CAZDHQ010000671.1:0-3097 GCA_964505135.1 uncultured Ferruginibacter sp. | reverse complement strand
GTAGCCATCATGGGTCCATCAGGATGTGGAAAAAGTACTTTGCTGAATATCCTTGGATTGCTGGATGACCTTGATTCAGGAAGTTTTATTTTTAATGGTATTGAAGTAGGTAAGTTTAACGAACGCAAGCGTGCTGATTTGCGTAAGCATCATATTGGTTTTGTGTTTCAAAGTTTTAATTTGATTGATGAATTAACAGTGTTTGAAAATGTTGAGCTGCCATTGATATATACAGGTGTGAAGGCTGCAGATAGAAAGAAACGTGTGGAAGAAGTATTGGACAAAATGCAAATCATGCACCGGCGCAACCACTATCCACAGCAGTTAAGTGGTGGTCAGCAGCAGCGTGTGGCCGTAGCCAGGGCAGTTGTGAACAGGCCTAAATTAATATTGGCGGATGAACCTACCGGTAACCTGGATAGCAGCAATGGTAACGAAGTGATGCAACTACTAACAGAATTAAATGAACAGGGAACTACCGTGATAATGGTAACACACAGTGAGCATGATGCAAGGTATAGCCACCGTATTATTCGCATGCTGGATGGACAAACTGTTACAGAGAATATTTTGAGCCCGCTTTAAAATTCTGGGACTTAAGGTATAGCCGTGTTTCTTCCTTTGTCCGTATTGCTTCACTTACCTGCCGTTTTTTTTAGATCAATTTATTTCAATAATAGTTGAGCAGCATTTTTTTGCCTTCAATCAGAGCATTATGTTTCGTCATTATTTTAAAACCGCTGTAAGAAACCTTTGGAAGAATAAAATTTTTACAGGTATTAACCTGGTAGGTTTGGTGCTTGGTTTATCAGCAGTGATGGTATTAAGTGTAATGGTATACCAGTTTATCAGTTTTGATAAAGTGCAGCAAGACAAAGGGAACATGGCTTATCTTAAAACCATCGCCAAAGATGGCAGCGATTATATTCAAACAACTTACCCATTATTAGATGAAGCATTAAAAACATGTCCCGATATTCAAGCAGGAACACACCTGCAAACATGGTATGCGCCCTGGCTTAAATACAATGAACATGAAGTACAGGAAGATCGCACCTATTTTGTTGATACTGGTTTTTTTTCTGTTTTTACATTCCCTTTAAAATATGGAAATACTAAAAACGCATTGAATGAAAAGTTCAGCATTGTATTATCAGAAGAAACTGCACAAAAATTATTTGGTAAAGAAGATCCCATTGGAAAAACAATAGCTGCTGACGACAGCATGCAACTAACGGTGACGGGTGTACTGAAACACATTGCCAGCAATAACAGCATTCGGCCCGATGTGTTGCTCACTACTTCTCTTTTGAAAGACTACCCAGGATTTAAGGAAAATGCAAATTGGTACAACGGATTTGCACAGAATTTTATCCGTTTAAAACCCAATGCCAATATCGCAAAACTGGAATCACAACTCAATCATCTTGTACAGGTAAACTATCATCCTGAAAGAAAATCAGATAAAATAAAAATTGCAGCTTTTGCAAATCTCCCTTCAGAAAATATGGGTAGCCTGGGGAAGGCAATTATTTCCGGTTCTATCGGAACCATTGTGTTTATCCTTTTAATCATCATTGTAAACCTGGTGAATCTTAATGCAGGCACTATGTTTACAAGAGCCAAAGAAGTAGCAGTAAAGCAAATGCTGGGCAGTGGTAAGAAAAATATCATTGTGCAGTTTTGTCTTGAAAATGCTTTAGTGGTTTTTATTTCACTGCTGCTGGCGGTGTTATTTTTTTACTACCTGCTGATACCGCAGATCAACAATATGTTTGGTAACCAGTTTGGTGAAATGGAAATCAGCTTCACCCAGGATTATCCATTGCTATTGCTTTTTTTTGGCGCAGGCCTGTTGATTGTAATCATTGCGGCAGCTTATCCTGCATGGCATCTTACTGCATTAAAAGTAACCGACACGGTTAAAGGAAAAATTACCGGCAATAGTAAAAAGAGTATTACCCGTAGCGCCTTCATTACACTACAGTTTGTGCTTTCCATGTTGCTGATATATACCACTGTAATTTTAAACAGCCAGGTACAACATATGAAGTCTGCCTCATTAGGATTTAATAAAGATGATGTGGCGGTTGTTAATCTTGATCTTGCTTTTAAAAATGAAAAAGCAGCTGCAGCCCAATTTGATGCTGTATTGAATTCGCTTAGCAATGATCCGGGAATAAAATCCGTTTCTACCAATCGGGTAGTGCCTACGGCATATCATCAAAATTATAATACCTACTACGATGTAACCAATAGTAAAGAAATTAATATTCGGCATGTGCCTGCAGATGCAGCGTATTTTTCAACTTATGAAATCCCCCTGATTGAAGGAAGAGCTTTTAAAAATTTGCCTGATAGTAATGAGATGGGCAATGTGATTATTAACAGGGCTGCAATGAAAGCATTTGGATGGACAAGCGCTATTGGCAAACAGCTAAAGCAAAAAAACAATACCATGGTATTTACCGTAATAGGTGTTACCGAAGATTTCAATTACCAAAGTCTTTCCTCCAATATAGAACCACTGCTACATTTTTATGATGGCAAGCAAAGTGCTAATAATCATTACTTAAGTGTGTTGATCAATAAAGGGCATCAAAAACAAGTGATGCAAAAAATTGAAGCAGCTATAAAAACAATTCCTGCAAGAAGACCTTTTAGCTACGAAATGATGAGCGAAAGAGTAGATAAACAATATGCCATGCTGGATAATATTTTAGGTATGACGAAATACACTTCCTTCCTTACCATCTTTATAGCATGCATGGGAATGCTTGGACTCATCACCCTGTTTGCAAGACAGCGGGTAAAAGAAATTGGTGTACGAAAAGTATTGGGTGCAAACACCGGTGATATCGTTCTGCTGCTAAGCAGGAATTTTTTACTACTTGCTACTATTGCCTGCCTCATATCAGCACCATTGGCAAATCAGTTTATGAGTAACTGGTTGCAAAACTTTGCTTATCACATTAAGATACAATGGTGGATGTTTGTAACAGGTGGGTTAGTAGCCATTGGGATTGTATTATTAACGGTGAGATTTCAAAGCATTAAGGCTGCGATAGCCAACCCGGTGAAGAGTTTGAGAACGGAA
>CAZDHQ010000670.1:0-3105 GCA_964505135.1 uncultured Ferruginibacter sp. | reverse complement strand
GGCTATACACTTATCCAAACCTTGGGTTGGGCGCTCATACTTTTACCGTTGTTGCAACCGATTTGTCTGGAAAAACTACTACCAAGACATTTGAGTTTAATGTAACAAAATATAATAAGCTGCTTGCAAGTGAAACCTTGTATGTTCCTTTTAATGCAGGAGGCGATTATAAGGATTTAATAAATTTTGTTTCTCCAACAGTTACCGGTGCGCCCACTACTACAAGTGCAACAGGCGGTCATAATGGAGCGGCTTACCAGGGAGCGGCTGATTCATACCTATCATTCCCTATTGCTGGTTTATATGGCGCAAATAACGAAATGAGTTTTTCTTTTTGGTACAAGTTGAATAATGTACCAGACAGGTCCGGCTTAGTGGTAATTGGTAAAGACGATAACAGAACACAAGGATTTCGTTTGTTTAGAGAAAATGCTACTCAAAACCTAACCATCAATGTTGGAAATGGCAGCGGTGAATCCTGGATTGGTGCAGGTGCCCAGGATGCCAACGTAGGTAAATGGAAATTTATTACGGTAACTATTTCTGCTACCGAAACAAAAATATATGTGGATGGGGTGCAAAAAGCAGCAGGAACATACACCGATAAAATGGATTTAACAGGTTGCTCTACACTAGTCTTGGGATCGGGTGGGCCAACTTTCGCTTATTGGGATCATAAGTCTGACTTAAGTTTATACGATGAATTTAGAGTATTCAACAAGGCATTAACGCCTGAAGAAATCCAAACCTTAATGCAGTGATAGAGGTCTTTACTTAGTTAAAATATTAAAAACGCTTTACGAATAAACCGTAAAGCGTTTTTAGTATAGAATTAACGCCTCCAGTATAAATTACACCTAATTAATTCTATGAACACGCTAATATTAAAATACAAAAGCAGGTGGCCTATGAGTAAATTAATATTTGCTCTTTTATTGATTCATGCAATTTTAATCGGTGGATGTAAAAAGAGTAGTAATCCTACACCGCCTCCACCATCAGATTTTTCTATCAGCAGCTGGGATGTGGATGGAGTTACTAACCGTGACGACAATATAGGAACAGCTATAAATCCTGCTATCCGGCTATATTTTCCGGCAGCGATTGACAGGGCTACTGTTACGTCCGCTATTGCATTGAATACCGCTAGCTTTAATGTTAGCTATCAAAATGGCGACAGCGTACTGATAATACAGGCAGCATCTGGGTTATCATACCTTACAAGATATAAGCTTACGGTAAATAACTCACTGAAATCAAAAGGTGGAGGGAAGTTGATTTTTCCTGTTGAAATTAAATGGCTAACCCGTTATGATCCCTCCAATAAATTTCCAGTGGTAAGTGATGATGAACTGCTTGATAAAGTGCAACGGCAAACATTCAGGTACTTCTGGGATTTAGCACATCCAATAAGCGGATTGGCAAGAGAACGGAATTCTTCTGGAGATGTTGTTACATCCGGCGGCTCTGGCTTTGGAATTATGGCAATACCGGTAGCAATAAGCCGAGACTTTATTAGCCGGGCTGAGGGCCTTGCCAGGATGCAGAAAATAGTAGCATTTTTAAAAAACACCGCAGTCAAAGTGAAAGGGGCATTTCCACATTGGCTTAATGGCAGTACTGGTGCAATCATTCCATTCAGTCCAAATGATGATGGTGCAGATTTAGTGGAAACATCTTACCTGATGGCAGGACTGTTAACTGCAAGACAATACTTTAACGGGAATGATCCTGCTGAAGGCACATTAAGAAGCGATATCAATGATCTCTGGAATGCGGTGGAATGGGATTGGTTTACGAAAGGAGGACAGGATATATTATACTGGCACTATAGCGCTGGCAAAGAATGGATAATGAATTTCCCTATCAAGGGATGGAACGAATGCTTAATCACATACATACTGGCCGCATCTTCCAGCATTCATGGTGTACCTGCTTCAGTTTACACCAATGGCTGGGCCAATAGTGGAACATTTTTGAATGGCAATAGTTATTATGGTCATCAACTGCCATTGGGGCCGTCATTCGGAGGACCATTGTTTTTTTCTCATTATTCATTTTTGGGAATAAATCCCAATGGGCTAAGCGATACTTACGCAAACTATGCTACACAAACTACCAATCATTCGCTTATTAACTATGAGTATTGCAAAGCGAATCCAAAAAATTGGTTTGGATACAGCGATAGTTGCTGGGGGCTAACCGCAAGCGATATTCCAAATGGTTATACAGCCAGTTCCCCAACAAACGATGTAGGTGTGATCGCTCCAACAGCGGCTATTTCTTCCCTGCCATATACACCACAGGAATCAATGAAAGCTTTAAAATTCTTTTATTATAAATTGGGCGATAAACTTTGGAAGGATTATGGTTTTGTGGATGCCTTTTCTTTAAAAGAATTATGGTTTGCTGATTCATTTCTTGCTATTGATCAGGGCCCAATAATTCTAATGATTGAAAACTACAGAACAGGCTTGATCTGGAATTTATTAACCAGTTGCCCCGAAGTGAAGAGCGGAATGAAGAAGCTTGGCTTTACGGCACCATATTTAAATTGATTGTATGAAAATAAAAGTTTTTTATTGTTTATTACTGCTGTTATCAGTTTCATTTTTTGCTATGGCCCAGGAACAAATCAAATCCATGTCATTTAACATTCGGCTGGATGTGGAATCAGATGGCGTGAACCGATGGGATGCAAGAAAAGATAAAGTAGCAGGCTTGATGAATTACTATGAAGCAGATTTTATTGGCGGGCAGGAAGTGCAGCATCACCAGTTGCAATACCTGCTTTCTCAGTTAACAAAATACAATTACATTGGTGTAGGTAGAGATGATGGAAAAGAAGAGGGTGAATACTCCTGTATATTTTACAACAAAGAAAAGTTTGAAGTAATACAGCAATCAACCTTTTGGTTATCCCCCACACCAGATACTGTTTCGATGGGCTGGGATGCAGCCTGCCACCGGGTTTGCACTTATGGTTTGTTTAAATCAAAAAAAACAAAACAATTGGTCTGGGTTTTCAATACACACCTGGATCATATGGGCGTTATAGCAAGAGAGGAATCAGCCAAAAAAAAAAAAAAAAAAATAAAAGAACTA
>CAZDHQ010000669.1:0-3107 GCA_964505135.1 uncultured Ferruginibacter sp. | reverse complement strand
ATCGCCCAGATAACAACTATGGATTATTCTTTGTTCCATCACCACCCACAGAAAAAGAATGGCGATCGGTAAAAAAATGGAAGTTATTTACCCATGAGCAGGAAGATGGTAGCAACACAACGTTTGAATATACTGTTATCACAAGAGGTGATGTAAAGATAGAGCATGTTAACCTGGACTGCAACATGGCAAATCAAAGTTTACCAGCCAATATTGAGTCAGGCAAAATTGAACACGCCGCTATGCTTGGCTTTAGCGGACAGAAATATACCAATCAGGCTTATCCCAATAAGGTAATTTTTGTTGCTTTTAAAAGTGTGACTATTAATAATGTAATTACCGAACATGGCGGCTATGCAGATGATATATGGATAACGAGAGGATATTTCAGGCCGAATATTAAAAAGGTTTCAATGAGTAACATTACCAGCAGGAATCGAATCAATGCTAAACGAGCTACCATTTCTTTCTCCGGACTTGCCCAAAATGTTGAGTTATCCAATATCAATGTTTTTAGGCTAGAAGCGGAAGAAACAAGCGCCAGGTGGAATGAACTACCTGGTGATCTAATTGAGATGAGAGGTAACCGTTACAGTAACTGGAAATTAAAGAATATTACCTGTGAAGTATTTGACCTTGCAGCAAAAGGGAAATCTATCTTTATACAAGGCGACAATATACAGTCCACAGAATCTACCAACCTGTATCAATTGGGTGGAAAAATTACCAATAGCGTGTTTAATCTGCAAAATCATCCGACTCCTCTTAACAGGCTAAATGCAATTATATTCAAAAAGGTTAAATGGATTTTTACATTTTACATAAATGAAAAAGGGAACTTTATAGGATTGGCACCAAGGCCTCAATATGGGGAAAACTGTTCGGCTACTTTTATAGAAAATGAATTTAAAGTAAACGGCACTCTGGTTACAGACGCATCTACAGAACAGCATTGTCTTGTTGAAACTGAAACCATAGAGGGCGAAGGCAATGATATAAATTTAGTTTTTAAAAATTGCAGGTATGATAACCGCTTTGGAAAAGATGATAAAACTTATATAGCCAAAGTATTTGCTAAAGGAGAGTGGCAATTTCGATTAGTTGATTTTAAAAGCATTCCAATAGATAAAGCATTGCTTATAAAAAAAACAGCATTAAAAACAGTAACCGGTGGTATACTTAAAATTGTTATTCCTTAGACTACTTTGGTAATGATAGTGTTTTGATCCAGTAACCAGTTAATAATGTTCTGAGCAATACCTGTAGGGAAGCTGCATTTTACATTAAGAATTGCTGTAGTAATTCCTTTCCTTTTATCACCGCTTCCCTACCATTTGATTCTATTCCATACCATCCACTATAACCATTTTGCTTACACAGTTCAATCATCTTTATGGTTAACGCTTCATCAGGTTGATTTCGATAAGACATGCCTTTTGCATAAGGCAATGTTTTTTGCAGGTAAGTGTAATTGTCAAAATCATCAGCAGGTTCACGCCAGTCTGGATAAGTGCCAAACAGCGGGTGGTTCACTGCTTGCATCAATTGTATCATCCAGTCCGCATCATTTGATAAGCCGCCGTGATTTTCTATTAGTACTTCCATATTAGCTTCTGCTGCATACTCCAATAATAAATGGTAAGATTCTACTGCATAGCGTAAAGCCTCACCGGGTTGCATATCGCTGGTACCCCTGCAGTTAGTGCGGATTGCTTTGCAGCCAAGATAATGTGCTATATCAATCCACTTGCGGTGGTTGATGGCAAATTGTTTTCTTTCGGCTGCAGTAGTTTCGCAGCCATCGCCTTCGTCATCTACCATAATTAAGATCATGGTTACATTATTGTCTGCTGCGTTTTGTTTTAGTTGATTGAGGTAAGTAACAGTAGGTACATCAAACAATGTATTCACAAATTCAATTCCATTCAGATCAAAATCCTTTCTTGCAATGGCCGGAAAATCAAGTGTGTTCCATTGGCCTGCTTTTATTTCATCTACCAGGGCCCATTGAGCAAGGGATATATCGTTTTGCAGCATAGATTTAATTAATAATAAAGGTAAAGTTGAGTAGAAAAATTTATTTTTAAGAACTTAACAAAATCAAGTCCATTGTATTGAAACAAATGCTTGTTTATTTTTAACGAATAAAGATGAAAACAACCATCGCTTTAATCCTATTTATTTTTTGTACAGGTAACGGTTATACTCAAAAGCGTTTTGAACAATTTCCAGAACTTCTTAACGGGACGCCATCAGCCTACTTTGCAGCGAAAAGACAAGTAATAAAGAATAATCAAATAAGAACCTGCCAGGTATTCCGCTTTACAGGAGATAATCAATCGGACTCTGTTTTACAAAAGACATTAATATTTGACAATTTTGGAAACCTAATTGAAACCAGGCAGCAGGATATAAAGGAGAAGCTTTTGTACGACGAAGAAAATAGGGTAAAAGAAGTTGCATACTGGTCTCATGATACAGACTGTTTTTATAAAGTACAGTTTCAGTACGAAACAGATACGGTCAGGATGCTGATGATTCATAACTATCACAATGGGGATTCTGTTTGGTCAGGCGATCCATTAAAAGTGCAGGTAAAAAAAGGAATGGATACGATTGATGGAATAAAAGTTTACAATGACGCAAAACAAGTAATTAAGTTTATGATTTTTGATAGGCATAGTAACAGCATCCAGCAGTCTGAATACATTTTCACCAAAGAAGGCTATCCAAAAATGAGTCTTCATTACAAGGATAAAAAATCCCAAAAGCAAAACTATTTGTATACGCATGAGTTAATTAATGGAGAAGATATTATTACTATGTGGAATGGAGATATTAAAGCTATGAAGACGGCCGTTCAGTTGTGCACATATAAAAATGATAAGTGTGTTCAATGCAAAAGTGTTTACTATAATACGCTCAGTGAATACTTTTATACAGAAGATGGTGTTATTGCGGAAGAATTGGTTTCGGTTAATGGCCAAATAATTAATCTTTATAAGTACCGGTATAGTAAATAAGATTACTACTGTATATTGGGCATATATAATGAAGCCAATTATTTTTTGATTTACAAGCAATGTTTATAAGCTAAATTGAATTAA
>CAZDHQ010000668.1:0-3117 GCA_964505135.1 uncultured Ferruginibacter sp. | reverse complement strand
AAACCCAACGCCGTTATTATTTGTTAGTTTTGCGGTTCTCTAAACTTGGAGGATTAGTATTATGGCAAAAATTGCAATTAATATAGCAACGGGCAGTTTACAACAGGAAGAAATAATTGTGGGTATCGATTTGGGCACCACCAATAGTTTAGTGGCCATCATTCATCCTGATACCAAACAGCCAGTTGCATTAAAAGAACATGACAGCAGTTCTTTGGTTCCTTCGGTTATTCATTTTGATGAAATGGGTAATGCTATGGTAGGAGAAGAGGCAAAAATGAAATTGATTAGTGAACCACAGAATACCATTTTTTCTGCCAAGCGCCTGATGGGTAAATCGTATAATGACATCAAAGAAAATGCTTCCTTCTTCACCTATAAAGTAATTGATGACAATACAGACAGCCTGGTAAAAGTGCAGGTGGGCAATAAGTTTTATACGCCCATTGATTTATCATCCTTTATTTTAAAAGAATTAAAAAACAGGGCAGAGCATATTTTAAAAACTCCGGTAACCAAGGCAGTAATTACCGTGCCTGCTTATTTTAACGATGCTCAAAGACAGGCTACAAGAGATGCCGGCAAACTGGCAGGGCTGGATGTATTGCGTATCATCAATGAACCTACTGCAGCAAGTTTGGCTTATGGAATTGGTTTAAATAAGGATGAAGAAAAGACGATTGCAGTGTATGATTTGGGCGGTGGTACTTTTGATATTTCCATTTTGCATATTGCCAATGGTATTTTTGAAGTGTTATCAACTAATGGTGATACTTATCTTGGTGGCGATGATATTGACAGGGCGATTGTGCAATACTGGTTACAACAGGCAGGCATAGACGAAGAAAGTATAAAAGATCAGAAAGAATTTTCACAAGCCATTCGGTTAAAGGCAGAAGAAGCAAAGAAGCATCTTTCTTCTAATGATCAATTTGAATCAGATTTGAATGGAGATAAATTATTATTGTCAAGAGAGAAGTTTGAAGAACTGATTACTCCATTGGTTGAAAAGACAATTATTTGTTGTAAAAACGCATTAAAAGATGCTGCATTAAAAGCAAAAGATATTGATGTAGTAGTGATGGTGGGTGGCAGCACCAGAGTGCCTTTTGTAAAAAAATCAGTGAGTGAATTTTTCGGTAAGCCGGTGAATGATAGTTTAAATCCAGATGAAGTGGTGGCGCTTGGTGCAGCGATTCAATCAGATATTCTTGCAGGAAATAACAAAGACTTGTTGCTGCTGGATATTACGCCTTTATCATTGGGTATTGAAACGATGGGAGGCTTGATGGATGTATTGATTCCAAGAAATTCTAAAATACCGAACAAGGCTGGCCGCCAATATACTACTTATAAAGATGGACAAAGTGGTATGAAGATAGCGGTGTACCAGGGCGAAAGAGATATGGTGAAGGATAACAGGAAACTGGCAGAGTTTAATCTCACGGGCATTCCTGGTATGCCGGCAGGTTTACCAAAAGTGGAAGTAAGTTTTTTGATTAATGCTGATGGCATCCTGAATGTAAGAGCAAAAGAATTGAGAAGTGGCGTAGAACAAAGCATTGAAGTAAAACCGCAATATGGTTTAACAGATGCTGAACTGGAAAGAATGTTGCTGGATTCGATCACACATGCTAAAGAAGATATTGCATTAAGAGCATTGGTGGAAGCAAGAACAGAAGCAGAACAATTATTGAGTACTACGGAGAAATTTATTCAAAAGAATGCCACTTGTTTAACCAAAGATGAGCTGATGCAAACCGCTGCTGCTATGCAGGCGCTGCAATTGGCTTCAACCATGGAAGACAAAGATTTGATTCAAACAAAGATTGAAGAGTTGAATGATATTTCAAGACCTTATGCAGAAAGGATCATGGATGAAGCGGTGTCAATGGCTATGAAAGGGAAGACCGTTTAGCAGATAAGTAAATTAATGCGCCGCAGCAGGCAAGGAAGACCATCAAACTTAATAACATCATTTTTTTTACCAGCGTTGGTTCAAAGCCAACGCTGATTTCATTTTCGCCCTGTTTAACGGGAATACTCATAAAACTAATAGAGTAGGGGTTTACTTCTTTCTTTTCTATTCCATTATTGTAAAACCAATGCGGATAAAAGTTTTGTTGCAATGCCAGTTGGGTTGAATCTTTGGCTTTAACAATCATGTCAATCTTATTTGGTGAGAATGCTGTTATGTTGATCAATGTGGATGAATCAACAGCGAAAAGAAAAGGTTTATAAAGAAAATGCTGACTCGTATCTTTTTCATTCACTTCAAAATAATGCCTGGAGTTTTTTAAAGCGATTGGGTACAATACTTCCGCTCTTGTTCCAATTTGTTTGCTATATAGGCTCCAATCGCCTGCCATATCATTTTGTTCTTTGGTTGCCCAATTGTTGTCAATGATTGGCTTTAATGCAGGTGCAGGAAAACCTTTTGGAGACTGATTTATCACTTTTTGGATATCTGCAACAGAAGCTTTGCCGGCACCGGTAAAAGGTATATTGAGAAGTGAGGCAATAATCATATCAGCAACGACTATACGCTTTAATAAATTCCAGTTTTTTAATTTGACACAAAATTTTACGAACCATAAAATGAATAATTGTACTGTGCCCTGAATCCAAAGTGTATCATAAAAACTGATTTGATCTATCAGTAATTTTAATTTGTTGGATAAGCCTGCTGCGGCAAAGATGACGGTCTTATTGTAAAGAAAACTTTCTTTCAGCGAAATGCATTTGTATATGCCGGTGATGATAATCGCAAATACAATTATTTCCAATAAGCCATAAAAAAACTTAACTGCACTCCACTCGCTGTTTTTAGAACGTATGTATTTATCCAGTTCTATTGCAGCCACTACAATAAAACAGAGAATAGAAAAAATCCTGAACTCGCCATTCAATCGTACAAAACCAATCAGCGGTAAAAATTTATAAGCAAAGGTTTTGAAAATACCGCCTAATGATAGCAGCATAAACAGCAAACCTGTTACCAGTAAAAATTTTTGCAAACTTGTTTTTTTACTAAAACTTGCTTTTAAGAAAAATAGTAACAATGCAATGCTAAAATAGCTGTTCCGCATAGAGATATCTGTATTAAACAGTACTTCA
>CAZDHQ010000667.1:0-3118 GCA_964505135.1 uncultured Ferruginibacter sp. | reverse complement strand
GCTGGAGAGCTGTTAATACCACATCAAAGCAAACCTTGTGTGTACCATGTGGATCGGCAAAATCGCCGGCGCAAAATACCTGGTGCGGTTTTAGTTTGCTCAGCAGTTCCATAGTGAGTTCTACATCAGCTTCGCCCATGGGATTTTTTTCAATGGTACCCGTTTCATAAAAAGGCAGGTTTTGAAAATGTATCTGATCATCTCCAAGGCCTACAAACTTACAGGTAGCTTTAGCTTCGCATCTCCTGATCAAACCCTTAATCGCCCTGATTTCTGCAGTGTCTTTATCACTTGTTTTTTTATTGCTCAAAAAAGCAATGGCATCATCCAGTATCTTTTTACTCTTGGTATCATCAATATCAAACATTTTTTCAAAGCCTACCGCAAAGTCAATGAACCTTGTAACGAATTCATCAGTAACAGCGATATTTCCACTGGTCTGATAAGCTACATGTACTTCATGTCCCTGATCGTGCAGGCGCATAAAAGTGCCGCCCATACTGATGATATCATCGTCAGGGTGAGGGGAGAAGATCACAGATCTTTTTGGATAAGGCTGGCTTCTTTCCGGATGCGTATTCCGGTGATCGGTATTTTTACCTCCCGGCCACCCGGTAATGCTGTCTCTTAGCAGGTAAAATACCTGCAGGTTAATTTCATAAGCATCGCCTTTTTCCACCAGTAAATCGCTCAAGCCATTATCATTATAATCATTGTTGGTTAGACTAAGCACTGGCTTGTTTAGTTTCAATGCCAAATCCACCACGGCTTTTTTCAGCATTTTTTCTGTCCAGTCACATTCACCCGTAAGCCATGGACGTTTAAACCTGGTTAGTTCAGCAGCAGCAGCTTCATCTACCACAAAAACAGTATCATCGTGATTTTGCAGCAATGATGCTGGTACTTCTTCTGTATCATCTTCTTCTACTGATTGCTGGATAACCGGTGCCTTCGCCTGACCCCAGGCCATCAAAATAATTTTCTTTGATTTGAGAATGGTGCCAATACCCATGGTTATTGCCAAACGGGGTACTTCGCTCATATTTCCAAATTCGTAGCTATTGGCAAGCCTGGTGCTGTTGTCCAAGGCTGTCAATCTTGTTTTGGTATAAATGCTGCTGCCTGGTTCATTAAAACCAATATGCCCATTGATACCTATGCCCAGGATTTGAAGATCGATACCGCCTGCTTCTTCAATTTGTCTTTCGTAATTATTACAGTGTTCTTTCACATCTTCCTTTGCTACCATGCCATCGGGCAAATGATAATTGTTTGGATCTATATCTGTCTGTTCAAACAGATTCTTCCGCATAAAATAATGGTAGCTCTGTAACGCATCTCTTTCCATTGGATAGTACTGATCCAGGTTAAAAGTGATTACATTTTTAAAACTGAGTCCTTCTTCCTTGTGCATTCTTACCAATTCTTTGTACAAAGATTTTGGTGAAGAACCTGTTGCAAGGCCAATAACACATTTTTCTCCTTTGGCTTCTTTTTCTTTGATGAGCTGTGCAATTTGTTTTGCCACAAACAATGATCCTTCTTGTGGTGAAGGAAAAATTTTTACCGGGATTCTTTCCAGGGAGTCAATCATGCTTGTGGATTTTTTTGTAACCATAAATACAGGCGTTTATTTTTTAAGTTATCAAACAAATTTTTTTGCTGATTGTGCAGCAGCGTAATGAAGGGATAAAATGCTGATTTACCAGGGTGAAGGATTAAGGGGTGAAGCAGTCTTAATTCTTTTATTCCATTTTTATTCTCCTTTTCCGCCCGCCCTGTTTTTTATAATCGATTGCAAATAAACGAAACGTTTTTAAGTGAGCCTATTCCAGCGTGTTTTTTTTAGATATTTTACTTGCCAATTTACCCTGAACTGCCTATGCAAACGCTTGCTTGATTTTATGTGTTACTGATTTTGCGTACAGATTTGTTATTGCTAAGCCAGGTTGTTGATGGGGGTGATTATTTTATTTCTTGATGAAAAGGTAACTTTTCCAACTGCCATTAATTTGTTAACAAAACTATTTTGGATATAATAACGGTAAGCACTATACGAAATTTTTTTAGTAAACATACGATCGTATAAATACGTTACAATGCCCGTAAATACTACATCTTAAACTGTTTTTTTACTCTCAACTACTATAGTTATCCACAGCAAAAGAATTCAAATATCTGTAATTCAATACCATGTAATGGGCAATAAGCAATGAGTTGTTAACACTGTCTGGATAAGTGTTCATTTGGCACACGCTTTGTATTTTGTGCGCCAGAATTTGCGTCAGATGCTGAGCAAATTCTACAATAAAAATCCAACAGTCCAATCCCACTGAAAGCTGCTAATTGATATCCAACACATTTTGTTGTTTATTATTTACGAACTAATAATTACCCCTCCGTCGGCTGATGGATTAAACCATTTTTTAAACTGCTTACCGTTTAAGGTGTGCATAATTGTAAAGTTTGTATTTAATCATGTGTTTAGGCACGTTTAAAATCCAATAGTTAGCATGAGACAAGTAATTCTACCGTTTCTGATTTTACTGACACTAGGTGCAAATGCAAGAAATTTCTATGTTTCAGCCTCTGGAAGTGATTCTAATGATGGCTTAACTGTAAACACCCCCTGGAAATCAATTTCAAAAGTAAATGCCTCTTTTTCAATTATCGCTGCTGGTGATAGTATTTTATTTAGAAGAGGTGATGTTTTTTACGGAGCTCTTGTAGTGGGAAAGTCTGGCAGCAGTGGTAAACCGATTGTTATTAGTGCTTACGGTACAGCGGCAGCCAAGCCTCTTTTTACTGGCTTCACAGCTATTTCCAGCTCTTCCTGGACGCTGGCCAGCACAGGCATTTACCAAACAAGCGTGCCTGCTGCAAAAGTTACATTGAATATGGTGCTTTTTAGTGGCAAACCGCAGCAAATGGGTCGATATCCAAACATTGATGCTGCTAATGGTGGCTATCTTAATTATGAAAGCTTTTCCGGGTATAAATCCATTACCGATAATGAACTGACTTCTACTACCAACTGGACAGGCGCTGAAGCTGTGATCCGGAAAAACTCTGATGTAATGGATAGATGTAGAATTACAGCCCAGTCTGGTACCACTAT
>CAZDHQ010000666.1:0-3118 GCA_964505135.1 uncultured Ferruginibacter sp. | reverse complement strand
GATCAAGCTAAACGATTTTGAAAGGGAATGGCAGCAGGGCCAGGCGTTTTATGAGCAATGGATGCTTAAATATCTTAACCATGCAGAGGTAAACGCTGGTTTTTACCCGGCAGAGCAGAAAAGAGATGCGCCCATGTACCAAAGACTAACGCTTGATGGAAGGGTGCTGGATGTTGGTGGCAATTTAGGATTTATCAGGAAATACATGGCCGATGATCAACAATATTGCTCCATAGATCCATTTTTAAACCTATGTAAACTTGCAGAAGGTAAAACAAATTTATTTTCATATTACCCAATGCATAAACCTTTAAATTTCTTAGGGGGATTTGCTGAATTTTTGCCTTTGCAAACAGGCTCGTTTCAAACTGTAAACATGCGTAGCTGTATAGATCATTTCTTTAACCCCAATCTGGCGCTATTAGAAGCGAACAGGGTTTTATCACCAAAGGGAAAACTGATTATTGGGATGACCGTAGATGTTGACAGTTTAAAAAATAAAACAAAAGAATTTGCAAGAAGTATACTGAATATTTTTACAAATAGGTTTCAGGATAAACACATATGGCACCCCTCCAGGATTGAGCTGATAGCTATGTGTAAAACCTGCGGTTTTGAGCTTGAAGATGAGGTGTGGCAAGATGAGAACGTTTGGTATGCATCTTTCAGAAAAACAGTATCCAGGTGTATTGTTACATAGGTAAGCTTACCGGTTGCTTAGTATAAGAATTTATTTTTTTGATTACTGACTTTACTTCTAAGATTTGATTGGTGGATAGTTTTGCGTTCCTTTTGGAAACCAGTATATGCTGCATTTTAACCAGAGAGAAGATTCTATACAGAGTCGATTTTAAATGTGATTTTATCAGCTCAATATAAAGTTCAGGAATTGACAAAACAGAAGGTCCATATTTGCGCAACATTTTCCTATGCGTACGGTTACTGGTAGTATAATTTTTAATGTTAATCTTACCCTCCTTGTAAAGAAAAAGAGGTTCATAAACCCGGGAGAATACTGTTTTATCAAATGTTCTACACCATAGCTCAAAATCTTCAGACCTCACAAAATTTTCGTCATATTTATTTTGCCTGTACCAGCTTGCTTTAGCTATTACTGTAGGATGAAAAAGCAATACTTTTTTAAAAGTTTTTTTTCTATCCCAGTCTTTCAGATCATTAAGGCCCCTTATTCCCATAGGTTCATCATTATGGTCAATAGTATAAGCTGCTGTATCGATAACGTCAATATTGTTATCATTTAAAAGTACAGCCATTTGCTTTTGCAGTTTTTCGGGCATCATCATATCATCAGCATCCATACGGGCTATATATTCTCCTTTTGCCAGGTCAATTATTTGGTTAAGTCTGAAAATTAAGCCTCTATTTACATCGTCGTTAATAAGTTTGATCCTTTTATCAGCTGCAGCTAAGTGAATTGCTACTTCTGCTGATCGATCGGTAGAGCCATCGTTAATTAAAATTAATTCCCAGTCTGTGTAGGTTTGTATTAAAACGGATTTAATAGCATTGGCCAGTGTAGACTCATTATTGTAAAAAGGTAAACCAATAGTAAGCATCGTCTAATACTTTTAACGTTGTTGATAAAGCTTCAAGTGTTTCTTATTCTTTTATCTTTATCCAAGTTTGGGGCAATAACTGTTTACTTGTTTCTTTATTTTTAAACCAATCAGCAGGTGATATTATTATCTTATCTCGGTTTTGATTCAGCCAGGCGCCCCACCAGCTAAATGTACTATTGGCAATTACATTGTGTTTGCAATTGCTCATTAAGGCTAAATCCTGCGCAGCACTGTTTCCACTAATAAAAATATACTCCCCATCTTTAAAGTTTTCTTTACACCAGGCAATATCATCTGAAAATACAAAGAAAGTTGCTTTTTTTGAATTGATGTTAAAATGGCTAATGGCCTTTTTATAATACGATGCCGGGCAGGTTCTCAATACCGGGTGGGTTAAATAATCCTGCCTTCTTACATGCAAACTAACTGAAAGGGTATTTGCTATTTGTTGCTGTATTTTATTGGTATGTTCATCTAATGGATAATTGACAGTAATCATTTGCTGCAACTCTTTTTTTATTGCTTCCGGGTATTTATAGCATTGCCAGTAACCTTCGTAATAACAGTTGTTTCGTAAAGGAGTGTTACTTGCTGTGTTAGCATCGGTTTCCACCATGTAATGATGGAATAATCCCGGTAGTGTACCCGCCAGTTTTTTCTGTAGCCGGTAAAACGGGGAGTAGATTAATTTGTTAAGTTTTCTTATTTCGGTAGCAGATGCTTTATCAATTGAAAGATTGAGAAGTGAAAGTCCAAATTCTCTTTTTGGCGCCTTAGGGTCTTCATCGCTAGTTTTAATGTCAAACTTCACTGGTGTTTGTAAATACCCGGATAGGTATTTACCAAAACTATATTGAAACAGTTGATTGCCCAGGCCACCCCATATTTTTACAATAATCATTTGCTTAATGTTGCTTTTTAACTAGATATGATGAAAATGTTACTGTTGAATATGTGGGATAAAGCTTTCTTAAAGAGTCAAGACCTCTTATCTCATTCGTGGGTATAGCTTTATCTTTCCATGGAACCCGCTGTTTAACTTCAGCTGGTAAATAGTTTCCATATAATTCAAACTCAGAAAAACCTGATATTTCATTCGCATCAAGGCTATTTGTGATCACCTTGTCCCAGGAGAATTTGTCTCCAGCTCTTTTTTCCAATAAGCGATGCAAGGCTTTTAGTTTTTCTTTATCAAAGATCATTTTATGCGACACATAAGAAAGACGGGAAACCGGAAAAAAGCCAAGCAGTTTTTTTATGTTTTTATAATATGGTAAGTTAAATTCTTCTGATTGATAAAATATCATTTTACCGTCTGTTGAAAAAAAAGCATGTGGTTTTAAAAGAACGTGGTCTGCGTCAATGGTTAGAAAATATCGACAAGATCCTATGCGTCCAGAGAGTTTGATTAATTGCTGTAGTATCCATCCGCTCCTGTCCAACCCCGTATAAATTGTAAAATTGATGGCAGCAAAAAAAAAAAAAAAAACGCTTTCTTCATTTACAAATTTTAGATGATTTTTCTCAGCGAATGTTTT
>CAZDHQ010000665.1:0-3124 GCA_964505135.1 uncultured Ferruginibacter sp. | reverse complement strand
ATAATCACTACATTTTTCTTTGGAAAGATGGATATCAAAATCACCGCTTAACACCGACCACATGATTGGTATAAGCCCATAATTATTTTTCAATAAGCTCAATTGAAATTTTGTTGCTCTTCCATAAGGTGGGCGGAAAAGATTAGAGTCAATTATTTTTTTTGCTGCTGCTACATTACCGATATAATCAGCATCCTTTGTTTTCCAACCATTTAAATGATTGTAGGTGTGATTGCCTACGGCATGACCATCATCAATTATTTGTTCATAGATAAACGGATATTCCGCTACATTTTTTCCAATGCAAAAAAAAGTGGCTTTGGCATTATAGGCTTTTAACTGTTCCAGCACAAAAGGCGTTGCTACCGGATGAGGCCCATCATCAAACGTAAGATAGATCAGCTTTTCATCAGTATTCATCTGCCAGGTACACTCACTGTATATCTTCTTTAACCACCACGGAGTTCTTACCAGGTAAAACATGAGGCAAATTACAAATTACTTATTGTTGAAAACCTGCTACAGGCGGTTTATCTTTGCGTTATGTCTACAAAAGTACGAGTACGATTTGCACCCAGTCCTACAGGGGGGCTGCATTTGGGCGGCGTTAGAACGGTTTTATACAATTACCTGTTTGCAAAACAACATGGCGGAGATTTTATTTTAAGAATAGAAGATACAGACCAGACAAGGTATGTGGAAGGTGCTGAAGAATACATTTTCAATTGTCTTAAATGGTGTGGCATTGAGCCCGATGAGAGTGTGCAGCATGGCGGTGAATACGGTCCATACAGGCAAAGCGAACGCAAAGCGATTTACAGACAATATGCTGACCTGCTGGTAGAAAAAGGCGTTGCTTATTATGCCTTTGATACTACAGAAGAACTGGAAGCCATGAGGGAGAGTCTGAAAGCAAGTGGCAGCAGCAGTTTGCAATACGATCATCGCAACCGTATGCAGATGAAAAATTCGCTTACGCTTTCCACTGAACAAACAAAGGAGTTGCTTACTAACGGTACACCTTACGTGATCAGGATTAAAGTAAACCCCGATGAGCCTGTTTCACTAACGGACATGATTAGGGGAGAAGTAAATTTTGATACTACCGTGGTAGATGATAAAGTGCTGCTGAAAGCAGACGGTATGCCTACTTATCACCTGGCTGTGGTGGTGGATGATTATCTAATGAAGATAACCCATGCTTTCAGGGGAGAAGAATGGTTACCGAGTGCACCGGTGCATATTTTATTGTGGAAGCATCTGTTTGGATTAGATGCAATGCCGCAGTGGGCACATCTTCCTTTGATATTAAAGCCGGATGGAAACGGAAAGCTAAGCAAGAGAGACGGAGATCGCCTGGGTTTTCCTGTGTATGCGATGGATTGGGCAGATCCCAAAACAGGTGATTTAACAAAGGGTTTTAAAGAAATTGGTTTTTTACCAGAAGCGTTCCTCAACCTGTTGGCAGTGCTCGGCTGGAATGATGGTACGGAACAGGAAGTTTTTACTTTGAATGAACTGGTGGAAAAATTCAGCATGGAAAGAGTGCATAAGGGCGGAGCCAAGTTTGATTTTGAAAAAGCCAAATGGTTCAACCATGAGTGGATAAAGAAACTGGATGTGAGCAATTACTTGCAAAATGTAAAAAACATTTTGGAAGTAAACAATATTGCAGTAAATGATGACAGCTATCTTACCAAAGTAATTACATTGGTAAAAGACCGCTGTACTTTATTGACAGATTTTGTAACCCAATCATCTTTTTTCTTTCAATCACCTGCTGCTATTGATACCGCTGCCATCAAGCCAAAATGGGATGACAAGAAAAAATTATTTTTTGCTGAGCTAATAAGGGCTTACCAGTTAACGTCGGTTTGGGAAAATACCGAGTTGGAAAAAGAGTTTAAAGAGATTGCATCTGTGAATGAACTGAAGCCTGGTGAGTTGATGCTGCCTTTAAGGGTGATGTTAGTAGGCGGGAAATTTGGACCGGGTGTATTTGATATTGCGGCGATGATAGGTAAGGATGAAACGATCAAACGCATCGGGTATGCGTTATCGTTATTATAAAAAACGAAATCTTGTTGTATGAACAGACCCATCAGAGTATTAGTAGCCAAAGTAGGACTGGATGGGCACGACCGTGGTGCCAAAGTTATCGCCACAGCTTTACGGGATGCGGGTATGGAAGTAATTTACACTGGCCTGCGCCAGACTCCTGAAATGGTGGTGAATGCTGCCCTACAGGAAGATGTGGATGCTATTGGTGTAAGCATTTTGAGCGGAGCACACAATACCGTGTTCCCAAAAATTGTAAACCTGATGAAGGAAAAACAGATGAATGATGTGTTACTTACCGGTGGCGGCATTATTCCGGATGAAGACATGGATGAGTTACACAAATTGGGTGTAGGAAAATTATTTCCCCCTGGTACATCCACTTCGTCCATTGTCGGTTATATCACGGAATGGGTAAAAGCTAACAGGAGTTTTTAACAGCAGCCTTTCAATATTTTTTCAACTGCAAGCTAGGCGGCTAACTAATAAATCATTTTTATGTATTCAACCATTCTTACTGATCTTACCGATCATATTCTCACCGTTACTATTAATCGTCCGGACAAAATGAATGCACTCAACAAAGACTTGCTGGCAGACATTGATAAGGTGGTAGATGAAATTAATAGTAATACCGAAATAAAATCAGCAATCATCACCGGGGCAGGGCCTAAAGCATTTGTTGCCGGCGCTGACATCAGTGAGTTTTTGTCGCTTGATAAAACAGCAGCAACTGCATTGGCCAAAAAGGGACAGGATATTTTTTTCAAAATTGAAAATAGTAATAAGCCAATTGTGGCAGCGGTAAATGGATTTGCACTGGGTGGTGGCTGTGAGTTAGCAATGGCCTGTCATTTTCGTGTGGCAAGTGACAATGCAAAGTTTGGCCAGCCGGAAGTTAACCTTGGATTAATTCCGGGTTATGGCGGCACACAAAGATTAACGCAATTGATTGGTAAAGGCAGGGCAATAGAAATGATCATCAGTGGAAACATGATTGATGCAACTACTGCGCTGCAATATGGTTTGGTAAACTATGTGGTATCACCTGAAGATTTGTTTAACA
>CAZDHQ010000664.1:0-3126 GCA_964505135.1 uncultured Ferruginibacter sp. | reverse complement strand
CAGTGCTCACATTCAAAGAACTAACAGGCACCTAAAAAATGCACATTACCTTAAAAAGATGCATAAATTTCAACATAAAAATGCGTTGCCAAAAATTAATTCTTATGTAAGTATAGGAGGTCCCCATTTGTGACCTCCTATACTTATGTTTTGCATCTACAAAATCAAAGTAATTGTAATTTTACCTGATCCCTCTATCGCTGGTTTTATTAAGGATGCAGGTAGTAGCAAGCCCCCAGTTCATTCCGCTCCGAATTGATAGCAGGATTATATAAACCCAATGACCAGCGTTTGCCTGATTTTATATTGGCAATATAAAGATCATAACCTCCCTTTCCGCCAGGGCGGGTACTGGAGAGCATTACCAGCGAATCATTTACAGGATATGCATCAGAATAATTTTCATTTGCTTCATTAAAAGAAAGCCGCTCTGCGTTGCTGCCATTTAAAAATGCACGATACACCTGGTCATTTTGATTATCCAGGCTAAACCAGCGGGTGAATAAAAAACTGCTGTCGTCAAAAGCGATTGGATAATATTCTTCCAGGTTTTTGATGGCTGATATTGGCTGTGTGAGCGCTGAAGCAATAGACAGTTTATCAATATCAGCAGTGCTTCCTGTGGCTTCGCTGCCGGAATATAATATTACCGTATCCCCTTTTGCGTAAAAAGGCATGGATGCTTCAGGCTGGGGAACCGTAAAGGAATGAATGATATTACCCAGTGTATCCATTTCCTTAATAACGCCATTTTGTTTGAAAACAATTGTAGCGCCCTGGTTTGAAAATTTAGGGTCTTCATCCCTGGTAGTTCCGAAT
Organism: uncultured Ferruginibacter sp.; assembly: GCA_964505135.1. Taxonomy (GTDB): domain Bacteria; phylum Bacteroidota; class Bacteroidia; order Chitinophagales; family Chitinophagaceae; genus Ferruginibacter. The sequence continues at coordinate 2,307 of CAZDHQ010000664.1, read as the reverse complement.
GATGCTGTAAGATTTTTGGGAGCTACTGATGATCCAATTGTCCACACAAATACGTCCCAGTTATTTGTTCCTGCAGGCTCACCCATAAAAACAATTTTATTTCCATCTGCAGAAAAATGAGCATTCATGGCATTTGCGATGTTCCAGCCATCACTAAGCAGCAGCAGTTTTCCTGTGGAAAAATCGTAACTGTACAATTTTGAAACCTTACAATCGTAACAGCTATAGCTATGAAAGATCAACCTGCCCATAACAGCAGGTTGATCTTTTTTAACTGTGTCAATCGGCCCCTGGATATTAGCTGGCGCTTTTGAACAACTATAACTGCACATCATACTGCAGGAAAAATACATCATCACTATTCCTGCAAGTGTCTTTTTCATAAGCACTGCTTAATAGCCCGGATTTTGTGTAAGATTTGGATTGGCATCCAATTCCAGTTGCGGAATAGGAAATATCCAATGATCCTGGGTGCAATGGGAGTAGTCCATTTTTTCAGGAGCACTTAACACACCGCCATTGCAGGTATAAGTCACTTCATTGAGTGCCTGCATTACGCTAGTAGCCACTCCGCCTCTTACAAGGTCATCCCACCGCTGGCCTTCAAATGCCAGTTCCAGTCTTCTTTCATTTAATATGGCCGTTTTCATTTGTTCTTTTGAAAGCGTAGCAGCAATAGGATCAAGATGGACTCTTGCACGGATAATGTTTACATCTGCTGCAGCTTCAGCAGTATTGCCCAATTCATTTTCGGCCTCTGCTTTTAATAATATAATATCAGCCAAACGAATTAAATAGTAATCATCCCCACTGGCCCAGCCTGCCGGGTGTTTTTGTTTGTAATTAAACGGTGTTCCGGTGTTGGGATCCTGGCAGGGATTCCAGTTCTCATCAGCCCAACTAATAGCATCTCCATTGGCATCTTTTGTCATAAAAAGAATGGAGGCATTTTTTCTTATGTTATCCCCGGCTGCATCAAAAGCTGCTACCAGGTCTTTTGAAGGAACGCAATATTTCTGCCATCCATCTTCCGGCGCTAAATACAATTCTACTCCCCAGGAAGCGTTGGGCGTGCCTTCTGAAAATGGAATTTCTAAAATAGATTCTGAATTCAGATAATGGTTGCCGTCAAAAAGATCAGCGTAGTTGCCCATTAATGAATAATTAGCAGGGCTTGATATTACAGCATTGCAATATTGCAAAACTTTATTGTAATCCCTGTCACTGCGCTGTGCCCATACTTTTGCAAGCATTGCATTGGCAGCGCCTTTGGTGGCACGTACTTTATTTACAGCCGGATCGCTGCCATAGGTATCCGGTAATTTAGCAACAGCTGTTTCCAGGTCTTTTACTATCTGGTCATATACTTCTTTTTCTGTGGCTCTTGGTTTTCTTATCACTGCAGGATCTGCCGTGTTTGATAGCAATTCCAATGGTACACCGCCGTATAATTTTACCAAATGGGAATAATGATAGGCCCTTAGAAAACTTGCTTCACCAATAATCTGGTCACGCCTTTCAGCAGTTAAAGCGGCATCGGTAACATCTCCAATTTTATCAAGCAGGATATTACATACAGCAATACCATTATACAGGGCACTCCAGTTTACATAATTGTGGTGATTGCTTGGAGCAAGTATAGAACGATCATATTGATAAAACGTTTCTTCGTTTCCTCCACCCGGATACGCATTATCCGACCTTACATCACTTACCATAACGTATTCCCATTGATAGTAATCAGTACCATAAAAGGTATGATAACAACCGGCTAATTGATTTTCCATATCAGCAGCCGTACTATAGGAGTTACCTGTTGTTAATGTAGTTTTTGGAAGATCATTTAAAAATTTCTTACACGATGTAAAAAATAAAATCGTAAGTGTAAGAACAAAATATTTTAAAGCATTATTTTTCATAACAGTCATTTTAAAAAATTAAAAAGAGATGTTTAGGCCCAGGATAAAATCTCTTGATTGAGGATAGGTTCCATAATCAACCCCCGGAGCTGTGTTCTGGTTAGTTTTACTATTTGAGCTTCCACTAAATGCACTCACTTCAGGGTCAAATCCTGAATACTTCGTAAATGTCAGCAGGTTTTCTGCAGTTAGGTAAAACATACAGCGGCTCATCTTTAATCTTGAGATGGCTGATACCGGTAAGTTGTATCCGATGGTTAATGCTTTTAACCTGAGATAAGAACCGCTTTCCAGGTACCTTGTTGATGGATTTGAATTATGCCAGTCATCTGGTGAAGCAGCAGGAACGCCGGTAATATCCCCTTCTTTTCTCCACCTGTTTAAAACG
>CAZDHQ010000663.1:0-3133 GCA_964505135.1 uncultured Ferruginibacter sp. | reverse complement strand
AGTTGCCAGCTTCAATGCCAAATTCTATCGGCATGGCATTACTCACTTTTTTTAAAGAGAGCGTATCGCCGAATAGCGTAATGTCTTCAATTAAATATTTTGTTTTGCCCAGCACAATGGTATCACTCAAAGATTTGAAATATCGCCCCTGTTCTTCATGCTGCTTGTAAAAATATAATCTTAGGTTAGAATCTCTGTAAGTATTGAATGGAGGAAAGCTGAAAACGTTTATCTTATATATGCTTCCATCTGCATTAACAGTACCACGTTTTAGAAAATGGGGTGCTACTACGAGGTAATGTTTTTGTTCATTTGGATCATTGTATTTAAGATACCCACCATCTGTAGGCAAAACTTGCAGATCAATCGTTCTATCAATCACTTTCCCATTATCACTGTATTGATAATTATATCGGTCAACTCCATACTCACTTTTCCCTAAGCTTTCATACGTCATGGAAGAATCGAATTCACACATCCTATCATTTGAAAAATCGTAATCATTGTTTGCATCACCTGCTATAACGGAATTACCATTTTCCTTTTTTCCAACTAAAAATGATACAAAATGCTTGATAGGAGCTTTACTTAACTTAATGGTATCCTCAATCTTAAAGTTGATTCTTTTTAGCCCAATAGCTAAATTTTGAATCGTCATTTCACCGTTCAAACGATTGTACAATTCGTAGTAAGTTTGTGCAGGCTGGAAGTCAACTATTTTAATGATATAACTGGCTAAGCCTTTAGGAATACCCTTGTAAACTCTTGCGGAATTATATAGCAAACTGTTGCTATCATAAGCGTCTGTCCATGAAATATTTTTCACAAATTCCCTGGATGAGGTCAATGGAATCTTTAAGATATCACTCTGCTGACCTAAAATATTGGTGTAAGCGAAAAATAAAAGGAGGAAAATTCTCGCCCGGGCAGTAAAAATTTTCAGCATAATAAAAGTTGGTTTGTTAAAGGATTAATATAATGAGATCGTAAAGTTAATTATTCGTCATCGTCCTCCTCTTCTTCCATATTCTCTTTCACATCCTGAGGCACAGTAACGATTAGTTTATCTATCCGCTGCCCATCCATATCTACAATCTCAAAAGAGAAACCACGCCAGTCGAATTTATCGCCGGTTTGAGGAATTCTTTCCAGCTCATGCAACACAAATCCAGCAACGGTGTCAAACTCATGTTCTTCTTCATTCATCCAGTCTGTTTTTTCAAAATGGCTTAAAAAATCATAGAAGGTAATTTGAGCATCTACCAAATAAGTACCATCTTCTCTTTCACGAATTTCATATTCTTCCTGGCCCGATTGCGGTACATCACCTACTATTGCTTCCAGGATATCGTTCAGGGTAATCATCCCTTCCAGGGTGCCATATTCATTTACGATAAAACAACTGTGAATACTGGTGGACTTGATCTTTTCCAATAATTGGTAAGGTGTATTATTCTCAGGTACGAACAAAGCAGGCTTGGCAATATCGCCCAGCCTTGCATTTTTATCTGCCTTTAATAATTCTTTGATGAAGATGATCCCTTTGATGTCATCTACTGTTTTATCACAAACAGGATAAGTGCTGTAAATAATTTCACCTGATTTATCAATGATGGTTTGTACGGTATCGTCTACATCAAACCAAACAATCTCGGTACGGTGCGTCATCAATGCGGTGATCTTTCTATCGCCCAAATGAAATACTCTTTCAATGATTTCTTTTTCTTCTTCTTCGATGGTACCATGTTCACTGCCCTCTGTTATCATCGCTTTAATTTCTTCCTCTGTCACTGCATTATCAGCATTGGGTTTAATATTGAACAACTTAAAAATAAGATTGCTGATATTATTCAATAACCAAATAATAGGATAGGTAACAGCAGAAAGAAAATTAACAGGTCCTGCTACAAGTCTTGCGATTTTTTCTGCTCTCAGCATACCAATTCTTTTTGGCACCAGCTCCCCCAGGATGATGGAAAGAAATGTTACCAGCATTACAATCAGTACAGTTGAGATGGTACCTGCATAAGGTTTTAATAATTCAATCTTCTCTAAATGCGGCTTTAGATTCTCACTAAATTTTTCCCCTGAATACACACCCGTAAGGATTGCGATGAGTGTGATACCAATCTGTGCAGTAGATAAAAATTTCTCGGGACTTTCTGTTAATTCCAACGCAGCTTTTGCCTTTACGTCTCCTTTATTGGCCATACTTTCCAGCCTTCCTTTCCTGGCACTTACCAGCGCAATTTCACTCATCACAAACAGGCCGTTCAGTATAATTAATACAAGTAGTATAAAAATTTCTGTCATAATGTGTAACAACCCAAATGGTTGTTTTATAAAATGTTTCGTTGCAAATATCTGTAAACTATTATAAATGATGATTTATTGCACATTTTCAAACATTTATGTTTCACGAATTGCCCATTTTTTATTGAAGATGCCTGCAGTAGCAAATCCAAGTATAGTACCTACCAATCCGCCCGCTAAAATATCAAAAGGATAATGTACACCCACATACATTTGGGCATAACAAACGAGAGCAGCCCATGCAAAAAACAACCCTGCCCATTTGCCGATCCTGCCTTTTAGTGTAATAAAAAAATAAGTGGCAATGGCAAAATGATTGGTGGCATGAGAGGAAGTAAAGCTGCTGCTTTGGGGCCTGTATATACCTGGGAAAACCCTTATCCAGTCTGCAATAGCGGGATCATTACAGGGCCTCAACCTGAAAAAATTTGGCTTGATCAAATCACTGCTTACAAAATCGCTTACTACCGCGGTGAGTATGGCGAGCAATATCCACCACCAGGCAGTTTTTTTAAAATTTACAATACCAAATACAAACATAAAAAGATAGAATGGCGCCCATGTTTCTGCAATGCGTACAACTGGCATTAACCAATCAAAAAATGAGTTGTGCCAGTCTGCATTGATATGCCTTAATATCAGCCTGTCCCACCCAATAATTGTTTGCATGATGTTAATAGAGATTTAACCCAAAAATAATTAATCTATTTTTGCAGCCACTTTAAATAAAAATTTCAATGTCACTATTAAAACGTGGACCAAGATTGGCGGGCTGGATTCTTTCTGTAATGGGTATTTTTCTGGCTTTTATGACGTTGAT
>CAZDHQ010000662.1:0-3139 GCA_964505135.1 uncultured Ferruginibacter sp. | reverse complement strand
AAGCCAACCTGCTCCGGATGCATTATTTTGGCAACAATCAACACAGGGAAACCCAGGAGCATAATAAAAAGCAGGAAGAGCAATATATAAATAAATCCATTGCGGATGTTTAGAAGCAGCGCCTGCGCCAGGTGCTTTGGATTAAATGTCTTGATGGCCTGCGATGTTTTTTTGGCGGCGATCACTTCTTTGAGTGTTTCTTCCGGCGCACCTAATCTTTGAATGATGTTCAATAGCTTTTCTGTTTCATCAGTGCCCTTGTGTTCTTCCATGTATTCATAGATATAGCTGTTGATCTCCAGCAGGCAATCTTCTTTGTCTTTGTTGGATAATATTTTCAGCATTTTACGGGAACGATGTATATAATCATCGTATACCCGCTGTGCATTGTTGCTGCTAAACTGCAGTGCTTTCATGTTGCTATTTTATGTTTGATGATACCGTGTTTAAAATGCTTTTCATTTCTTTTAAATTCTTTTTGCCTTCGGCCGAGATCTGGTAGTATTTCCTGGGGATGCCGGATTGCTGCTCCACCCACTTGCTGGTAAGCAGGTTGTCTTTCATAAGACGGATGAGCAGGGGATAGATGGTTCCTTCTGTAACATCAATGCCGATGGATGTTTTAAGGTCCTGTATGAGTTCATAACCATATCGCTCCTTTTTTTCCAGCGCCTGCAGTACGTACAAGGGTAGTAGACCTTTCTTCAACTGGGTATCCCAGTTTTTGAGGAAATCATTCTTCATGTAACAAATGTATTGAGAATTATAATACATTGTATAACGAGGTATTTATTTTTTAAAAGTGGTTATTGGTTAATGCCGTATATGTGGTGTTCTCTAACCTGCCAGGAATGGATGATGATCATTTAAAAATGGTTACTCCATTATTATTGATCCTTTTGGTGATATCATTGCAGAATGCCGCTCTTTTGACGACAGCTTTGTAACGGGTACGCTTACCCCGGAAAAATTAACCCAGGCTGGCGGTTATCGTTATATCAAAGCAAGAAGACCCGACTTGTACAGGGACATCATTGGGCAGGAACATCAGCCCGAACAAAAAGTAGTTTGGTTACACAAGAAAGAGCAGCAATAATCAGAAAGGCAATTTCAAGTAAGCAGTATCACCACAGTTAAGCTGCAATACGGTATCCAGTGCTTTGTTATTGATGGTGTCAGCCGGAGCAAAATGAAAAGTACGTTTTCCAATTTTCGGGTACACGTAGAGGGTAGTATCTCCCCTGAACGAAACACTGATGGTAGAATCAGTTATTTTATACGTATTGGCTGTAGTGTTTTCAATTTTTAAAACCGCCCTGCTGGAGAGAACAGAATATCCATACAAAATCATTCCCTCTATCAACGGTTTATTTAAAGATTGCTGGCTGGCCAAATTGGTTTTGCAGCCTTTTGCTGCAGTCCAGTAATATGTGGCAACATCCAGGTCAGGAAAATAAGCAATACCGGTACTGTCTACACTCACTGTATCAACAGGAGCGGTTATGCCAGTTTTATAAAGTGTTACCAGTGCGCTGTCCACACGTTTTCCTTCATCATCTCTTAATGTAATCAGCAATCTTGTTTTTAGTGTTGGCTCCGGCGGAATTTTAGAGCAGGTAATAAATAAAAATCCCACTATCATCAAACTCAAACCTGTTATTGCAATTTTCATTTTAATTCTCTTAAGGAGTTATCTGTATCCTTCGTTTAAGGTGGGCTAAAGATACAAACTCGCCGGTTAAGCAGTAATTGGATGCTATATAATAGATTTTTCTTAACGTAGAAATATCTATTAAACTGTTGTGGAAGTACTTCGCATTTGATAAAGGGCTATGTAAAGAAGATGTTAACGGCATTGTATTCTACTCCATAAAGAGCCTCCAACAGTACTTTTGTCATCCATTAACCGGATAAATACGATTTCAATATTCAATTTTCCTTTAATCAAATAAACCTCCTGCCTACCAATGACAAGGATAGCATTGCTGATCAGTTTTTGTGCCCTGATATGTTCTATCGGCTGCAAACAAAAAACAGAAGAGAAAGAGGAACCTGGTAAATATGTTGCTACCAGCCCTCTGCGTATGGATACTTCCTTTACAAAAGATTATGTTGCTCAAATTCAATCAGTAAAAAACATTGAGATACGTGCGCAGGAGAAAGGTTACCTGCAAACCATCAATGTGGATGAAGGCCGTTATGTGCATGCAGGACAGTTGCTTTTTAAAATAATGCCTGCAATGTATGAAGCAGAGTATTTGAAAGCCCAGGCTGCAGCTAAAGAAGCTGAACTTGAATTGGCCAATACAAAAACGCTCTCTGACAAAGACATTGTATCAAAGTCAGAAGCTGCTATTGCGCAGGCAAAGCTGGATGAAGCAAAGGCGGAGATGCAACTGGCAAAACTTCATCTATCCTTAACTGAGATAAAAGCCCCTTTTGATGGTGTGATTGACAGAATTCCCTTAAAGCTTGGTGCACTGGTGGATGAAGGTGCTTTGCTTACTACACTTTCTGATAATAAATCCATTTATGCGTATTTCAACGTGCCTGAAACAGAATACCTGAACTTTAAAGCGCATGCAGATACCAGCAATATGAAAGCGGTTTCGCTGGTATTGGCAAATGGAGATATGCATAAGCATGCCGGCGTGGTTGAAACTATTGAAGGGCAATTTGATAACGAAACTGGTAATATCGCTTTCAGGGCGAAGTTTCCCAATCCTGCACTTTTATTAAAGCATGGAGAAACCGGTAAAGTGCGTATGACCGTTCCTGTTAGGAATGCCCTGATTATTCCGCAAAAAGCTACTTACGAACTGCAGGATAAAATTTATGTTTTTGTAGTTGATAAAGACAATAAGGTAAAATCAAGAAACATTACTATCAAAAACAGGCTGTCTAACCTGTACGTGGTTGATTCAGGCCTGGATGAGAATGATAAAATATTACTGGAAGGTGTACAAACAGTAAAAGACGACGATAAGATAGTGTATGAATATATAGAGCCAAGAAGTGTGATGGCTTCTCTTCCTTTACTTCAGTAATCATTTTACTAATTCAGCAACAGATTAAAAATGTTCAATCGATTTATACAAAGGCCTGGCCTTTCCATTGTAATATCACTCATCATTGTTTT
>CAZDHQ010000661.1:0-3149 GCA_964505135.1 uncultured Ferruginibacter sp. | reverse complement strand
GCAGATGGCCATCAATAATCTTATTGATAATGCACTAAAATATTCTGGTAAGGAAGCAGCCATTGCTGTTTCGCTTTCAACAGCTGATCGCTCTGTAGTATTAACGGTGGCAGATGAAGGAAAAGGAATTGACGCTACAGAAAAGAAAAAAATATTTGATAAGTATTACCGCATTGGCAATAAAGCTACTAAAGAAGCAAAGGGAACCGGCCTTGGTTTGTATTTAACAAAGAAAATTTTAAAACAGCACCAGGCATCCATTCATGTAGAAGATAATACGCCAACAGGAAGTATTTTTGTAATCTCATTCAAACAATAATCATCCATTGATGCAACAGCAAAAAGTATCCATACTGTTAGTAGAAGACGAAGAGAACCTGCAGGAAGCTTTAAAACTCAATCTTGAGCTGGAGAATTATGATGTAACCGTAGCAGATGATGGCCTGGCTGCATTGGACGCTGTGCAGAAAGAGCATTTTGATTTAATGATATTAGACGTAATGCTTCCGGAGCTGGACGGCATCAGCGTTTGTGAAAATATCCGACTGCAAAACAATGATATTCCTATTTTAATATTGAGCGCCAAGAACAGCAGTGCAGACAGGGTACTGGGTCTTAAAAAAGGCGCAGATGATTACCTCACCAAACCTTTTAACCTGGAAGAATTATTATTAAGAGTAGAGAAGCTGGTGCAAAAAGGCAAGCAGTTGAAAGTAAGAACTCCAATAGAACAGTCTTACCAGTTTGGTAAGAACAAGGTAGACTTCAAATCACTGGAGTGCATCACCAAGGATGGCAGTAAGATCACACTTACTAAAAAAGAGATCATGCTGCTAAAGCTGCTGATCGAAAACAAAAATGAAGTGGTTACCAGGGAAAAGATTTTACAATCTGTTTGGGGTTATAATGTTTATCCTACTACCCGGACCATTGATAATTTTATTTTAAACTTCCGCAAGTATTTTGAAGAAGACAGCCGCAACCCTAAATACTTTCATTCGATAAGAGGAATTGGGTACAAGTTTACGGAGTAGGTTAAACTGCATTCAACAAATGTACCACCGCCTCTGCTTTCTTAAAGTAATAAGGTACCTTGGTTTCATCTGCCACGGGTGTATATAACTGAAGGGATATTTCATCCAGCAAATTCAACACCCCTTCACTATCTTCTGCTGAAATATTTTTTTCCGCCAGCGCAGCACTGATCACTCTTCTATTGATAGTGCCCGAATCCAAATCCAGCTTCTCCGCTAAAAAAGTTTTCAGTTCCCTGTCAAGCGTATCGTAAAAAGCAGCTGTATCATTTGTTTGAAGCAATGCCCTGGATAATACCAATGGCGCTCTTACCTCTTTTATCAATGGCTTTGCCATCTCCTCTTTCTCTTGCTTCGGCTGTTCTTGTACCTGTGCAGCATGTTTATGTTTTTTATCAATCCTTAAATAAACAATTAAGCCAATCAAAAGCAAAGCAATCAACGCCACCACTAGTATCCAACGTTTAGTGAAAATGGTTTCAAAAAAACTTTCTTTTGTTGATTGCGTCGATTGCTTTGTCTGTATCGTTGGCCGCTTGCCGGTACCTTTTGAAACCCTGATGGTAATAGGCGCAGCAGTCACCGTTTTATATTGTGCCGTTGCAGGATCAAAATAACTAAAGGATGCTGGCGGTAACGTGTATGCGCCGGGTGCATCCACGGTAAAATCAAAAATAAATTGCTTGGTGCCACTTAGTGGTGCAGATTGTTTGTCTATATCCTCCTGCATGGAAGGCTCGTAAGCTTGTATGCCATTGGGCCAGCTTAACTCAGGTGGATTTACCAGGTTCAAATTGCCCCTGCCTTCAATCACCAGTTTTAATTTACCTGCATCATCTGTACTAATGCTGTCTCTTTCTACTGCAGTTGTTATTTTAAAATCACCCACCGCTCCGTTAAAACCTGCTGGCTTGCCCTGCTCTGGCAAAGGTTTTACGTTAATCACCAGTGGCTTGCTTTGCAGTGTAACTTTTTCACTTACCATTGCTTCCTGTGGAATCGGCATCAGTGACGGATCATTAAAAAATCCGTTGTTATTTCTTAAGTATTCTTCCTTAATAAAGTGAATATCATTTTCAACAGAAGCAGTCTCCAGTGTTACATCTCCCGCCTGCAAAGGATATAGCTGTGCTTTTCTCAAGGTGTAAACATTGTACTCTCTTCCATTCAATTGCTCTACCAATGAATATACATTGATGGAACGCATCATGTCTATCACAGAAAATCCATTGAAGGATGGATTCTTCACAATATTGCTTTCAGATTTTAATCTTGTGTAGAGTTTATAGGTAACCAAAATGGGCTCACCTACATAGCAGGAGGTTTTGCTGGCATCTACTTTTACAAAAATATTTTTATTGATCTTGTCGGCTACATTCTCTCCCTTCTTTAAAATATAATCACTGAAAGCGCCACGCTGTACCGGTTCATCAAAACTCATAATGCCGGCAAAAGGTGAATTGCTGCTGATACTGTTACCGGTAGTTCCGGGCACCACGGTTAGTTTTACAGGATTGGAGGCAAAGGCTTTTCCGTCAGCCATCGCTGTAGTAGAGGGCACAACAAAACTGCCTTTTGACTTTGGTTTTACAATATAAGTGATGCCTGTGTATTGCCTGGTAACACCATTAATACTTTCCATACCGCTCTCCTGGTTAGGGCCACTTACTACAATAAAATCATTCAGGGCAGGCGGCTTAATGCTCTGCACGGTACCGGCGTTCTCTACCAATAATTTTAACTCGGCTGTTTCTTCTGTACCGATGGTATTCGGTGTAAACTTAGCGGTAAATTTTACCTGGGCAAACAGCGGGCAACTGCCAATCAATAATAAGCAGCTAAAGAAAATATTGAGTTTGAGTAAACGCATAGAAGTATTGTAAAAATACCTTAACCAACTGCATTATGGCCTGGTAATTTTTTAAACGGTTGTTAAAGAATCGTTTAAAGATCACCCAGTTGCGGCCTTAATACAATGTCTTCAACAACTGCTGCCGGTGATAGTTTTACCGCAGTCATTATAATACTGGCCACATCGCTGGCTTGCATAATTCGATGGCGGCTGTTATCATAAGCGCCCCAAGAGTCGGTAAGAATAGCACCCGGAGAAATGGC
>CAZDHQ010000660.1:0-3153 GCA_964505135.1 uncultured Ferruginibacter sp. | reverse complement strand
CGGGCATTAATTTAAATGCAACTTCTGAACGGCACCATACGGCAAATAATAAAAAAGACAACGCAGCACGTATGGAGGCCATGCGGCTATTCGGTAAATATTTTCCAAAATTGAGCTCTTTTAAACAGGAACTTACTGGCGATACAACAGCTGTTATTACTACCTGGACTGCATATTTAAACCAGCCTTTTTTTGAGCCGGGCATTTCGATCATAGATACTACGGCAACAGATATAACCGGACAATGGAGTCATATACCTGATGAATATAAAAGAGATTTTCGTGAGCTGCTTACTGAGCTAATAAGGTTGTCCAAAAAATATAAATTAAACCCGGAAAAAGCAAGCCATGAAGTTTCAGATAATATGTATGTAATGTTTTAAAGTAAACACAGCTGCGTCATTATTTTGCCTGGAAAGCTTTCCAATTTAAGATTATCCGGTTCTGTGTAATGAATATATTCTTTAAAAAATGTCTCCAGTAGCAGGAATATATCGTATAAACTGATTATCCGCAACGGTATTATCAAAGGATTATAGTGCAAGCCAGTTGCTCTCACTGTTGGCGTATTAATGCAGGTGAAGCAACGATAATTCCTCGTTGCCGGGCTTCTTGCTATAGTTAAAATTGCAACCCATTCCTGCAATTGAGATTTGTGTTGTCAATGCTGCTTACATTTGATTAATCAAAAATCCTGTTATCATTGGCGCTAAAGACATCATCAACCTACATAGTAAGTAAAGCCAGCAGCTAACAGCGACTTTGATTCTCATCTTTTCAACCTGCTAAAAAATGAACAATGATTTCGATTGAGCAACAAGAAAAAGCAATTCAGTTCCTTCAATTGCATCATAGTCCGGAAATATTGGTATTGCTTAATTCCTGGGACATCGGCAGTTCAAAACTGGTGGAAGCTTGCGGGTATAAAGCCATTGCCACTACCAGTATGGGCATTGCCGCCTCACTGGGTTTACCGGATTGCCAGGTGATTCCATTTGATAAAATGCTGCAGGTAATTACAGGTATTGTACAAGCCGTGCAATTACCGGTAAGCGTGGATATAGAAGCTGGGTATGGTAGCAACACTACTGCGGTAATTGAATCCGTAAAACAAATCATCGCCACCGGCATTGTGGGTATTAATATTGAAGACAGCCTTAACATGAGCCCGGTGTTAATAGACGAAGCGGAGTTTTGTGAGCGGATAGCTGCCATCCGGGCCTTAGCTGACTCACTGGGATTTCATTTGGTGATCAATGCAAGAACAGATGCATTTTATACCTCCAGTGCCTCGCCGCAGCAAAAATTAGCGGAGTCAATCCGTAGAGGTAATAAATACCGGGAGGCTGGTGCTGATTGCATCTTTGTACAGCCGGTATGGGAAAAGGAAATGATTGCAACACTGGTAAAAGAAATTGATGCGCCCATTAATATATTGGCTAATCCCACCATTGGTGGTGGCATGGCTTTAAGTATACCAGAGCTGCAGCAGCTGGGCGTGGCCCGGGTAAGCCTTGGCTCCGGCGTGATGAAAGCTACCCTGGCATTGGTTAAAAAGATTGCGGAAGAACTCCGTACAAAAGGAACTTACGATTGTATGATGGAAGCGCTAACGCCATTGCCTGATGCTGCGGCAGCCTATAGAATGGCTATTGGTGGAAAGGGATAACAACTGCACAGCTTCTTTTTTTTACGCAAACTACTTTTCCATTATTACCGGCATTAAGGCCCGAAGCACCTACTCTTTTTTTAACTTAATCGTCTTACTAATCCCGTTCCGGGAGAAAGGGTTGTTTGCGCTTTGGTATCAACTGCGGTAACAAACATCCAAATTGAAATGACCAGTGCTTTGGATTAAAAAAAGGATAGGGCATAAACTACTTTGAAGAAGAAAATAATTTGTGTGAAAAGAAAAATAAAAGGCATTCTAACGGTAATGAACACCCGAAAAGGAGTATGGATGTTTTTCTATAGCTAGCAGAAATACGTCTGGCAAAACCATACCTGCCCTTGATAATTTTTTTAACCAGTAACACAAATAAAATTTCAGGAAGCGTTGTGTAAATAAACTATATTTAGCTATCAAGTCAGCCAATACACAGCAGCGCCAATTATAATAACAGTAATATGATCTTCCGCTTACGTTTACCAGTACTGCTTGTTGCAGTTTTACTTTCCTGCTCCGCTAAAGCCCAGCAGGACTATCAAAAAGAAATAAGCGCTTATGCAGATTCCTTGTACCGTTCACTTGATCCATTGCAAAAAAGAATGGCCGCTTTATCTTTTGCAGATACTGCCCGTATGAAGTGGAACAACCTGCCTGTGGGCATGCGGCCCAGGGTGGGTTTGAGTATTGGAAGCATGAGCAATGATCAAAGAAAATTGGTTCACAGGGTATTATCAGCATCGCTTAGTTCCCAGGGTTATTTAAAAGCCACCGGCATTATGCATTTAGATAACCTGCTTAACTGGTATTACGACAGCCTCTATTACAAAAAAGAAATTAACGAGGGTGAATACAAAGAACTCAGCAGCCTCTTATGGTCGCACAGGAACTACTATTTTGCATTCTTTGGCCAGCCGGGTGAGCGTACCTGGGGCTTTAAACTGGAAGGGCATCACCTGTCTGTGAATTTCACTTTTGATGGAAACAAACTTGCAGTTACACCTTTATTTATTGGTACCGATCCTGCAGAATATCCAACCACCGAATATGCCGGCTGGCGGGTGCTGGGGCAGGAAGAAGATTTAGGCATTAAGCTAATCAATATGCTTACGCCCGCTCAACAGAAAAAAGCTACCATGAGCACTGCAGTTCCTGGCGACATTATAACCGGTGCTGAAAGCGGCAAACGCCTGGTTGACTATTGGGGTATCAAAGGTGCTGAACTAAATGCCAAACAGAAGATTGTATTGCAATACATCGTTCGGGAGTTTGTATATAACCTGGAATATGAAAAAGCTACAGCAGAGTATGATAAGATAATGGCTGCCGGTATTGACAACATTTATTTTGGCTGGATTGGTTCGTACAAACTACACCAGGACTATTATTACATCCTGAATGGCCCAACATTTTTAATTGAACTGGACAACCGGAATGATGGCAACCATATACACGCCATCTGGAGAGAAAAAGGAAACGAATACGGA
>CAZDHQ010000659.1:0-3164 GCA_964505135.1 uncultured Ferruginibacter sp. | reverse complement strand
TGAGCAACAGCGTTGACAAGAGCCTTCGATCAACGCTTATGCTGCCCGGGAGGAAACATTTTTTGTTAATGATCAGCAAACAAGTTTTTATTTGATAAATTGCTGACTTAATTTATAACCTGCGATATGAAAAAAATAATCAAGTTATCATTACTATCATTAGCTGTATTATTTGCCAGAACTAATGCCATTTCTCAAACAATTAAGCCTACGCTGAATCATATCGCCCACTATGTGTATGATTTAAAAAAATGTACAGATTTTTATAAGAATATTGTTCACCTTGATACGATACCTGAACCTTTTCATGATGGAAGGCATACCTGGTTTTCTATTGGATCAAAAATCCATTTGCATTTAATACAGGGAGCCGGTGCTATCACTGCACATGATAAGAACAGCCACCTGTGCTTTACCGTAGCATCCGTAAATGATTATATGGCGATGCTGAAAAAGAACAATATTGAATTTGAAAGTTGGTTGGGAGAAAAAGGTGTACCCACTCACCGGGTAGATGGTGTATTCCAGATTTATTTTAAAGATCCGGAGGGTTACTGGATTGAGATCAATGATGCGAAAGAATAAATCTTACTCGCTTTCTTTTCCCATAGCGGCCAGTTTCATTTTTTTAGCTGTTTCATGGCCTACGTAATTTTCAATTTGTTTTTCTACGATGTAGATTACAGGCGTGAGTAATATTGCCATGCAAAATTTATAAATATAATTTACTACACAAATACCAAGCACTAGTTGCCAGCTCCATCCCTTTCCAATTTTAAAGGCGATAAATAAAACGATAAAACTATCCACGAGTTGAGATACCACGGTTGAGCCGGTTGCCCGTAACCAAACCTTCTTCTCCCCAGTATATCTTTTTATTTTATGGAACACAGTTACGTCTACTATCTGGCTTACTAAAAACGCTGTAATACTACCTGCTATGATCCACATGCCCTGACCAAAGATGCCGTTGAAAGCTTTGCTCATATCAGGAATTCCGTCAGCTACACCACTACCGTACCAGAAATCAGCTGGCGGCATACCCATTGCTGCATAAAACATAAGGAACCCATAACTGATCAACACAACCGCCGTGTATGAAATTCGTCTCACCGCTCTTGGGCCATAATATTCATTCACAATATCTGTCATAATAAATTCCAATGGCCACAACAGTACACCACAGGTAAGGTTAAATGACAAGTTTTTTTCACCGAAGATGGTGAAGTTAGCAGGCTGCCAACCAAAGAATTTTTCCAGCGAAAATATTTTCCCACCAATGCACTCTGCAATCAACGCATTGGCAACAAAAAATGCAGCGAAGGTGATGAACAGCTTGGTAGGCTTGTCTTTTAGTATATTGTGTATCATTGGTTAGTTGGTAAAGAAGAAATAGAATACCTGTATTAATAACAACAGGAAGTTAAACCAAATCAGCCATTTGTCCACCAGCAATTCTTTTTTCTTCAATAAAAAAAACAAGACAATAGCATTAAAAATAAAATTGAAGATGATGGCTGTGTAACCAAGAATAACAATAGTACTTTCTAAAGGTTGCAATTTTATTGCTCCATCAAAATTCCCTTTCTGCTTATTGGCATTCTCCACCCAACGCAATATCACCGAAAGGATAAAACAGCAGTTACAAATAAAAATTACTTTAGCAAAAAAGCGCATCAGGCCTTAGTTTTATTAGCGAATTCCATTATCATTAACTCCTCATTATCCATTAACTAATTATCAATTATCCATTGATCATTAACCGTTTCTACCCGTCAACATTGGCACAAAAGAAAAGTTATCAAAGGCTTCTTCTGTAGTACTGCCATCTTCCTGTTTGGTTAAACGCAGCATCCGCTGGTGTTCTCCCTCGTTTACCGGTATTACCATTTTACCGCCCACTTTCATTTGCTGCACCAGTTTGGGTGGAATAAAGGGCGCCGCTGCTGTGATGATCACTTTATCAAAAGGAGCAAATGTGGGCAGACCTTCAAAACCATCGCCATAAAAAAATTTGATATTGGGATACTTGCTTTTCAGCACAAAATTTTTCGTTTTATCAAACAACGCTTTTTGTCGTTCGATAGTAAACACCTGTGCTCCCATCTCTGCCAGTACCGTAGCCTGGTAAACACTGCCGGTACCAATTTCTAGAATTTTATCAAAAGGTTTTACCTGCAGCAACTGCGATTGGTAGGCAACGGTGTAAGGTTGGGAAATCGTTTGTCCTTCACTGATAGGAAAAGCACGGTCTTCGTAAGCAATTTCATCAAAGGCGCTGTCTAAAAAAAAGTGCCGTGGAATGTTGTTCATCGCATTGAGTACATTCTCATCTGTTATTCCCTTTTGCCGAAGGCTGTCAATTAGCTTTTTTCTTAATCCCTTGTGGCGGTATGTATCGTCGTACTTTCTCATAAACAGCTTGCAAGATAAAAAAATGTCAGGAGTTGGCTCCTGACATTTAAATATAAAAATGCTTTATTTATTTCAATTTCATATCACTAATAATCCTTGCAATTTTATCATCCAGTGATTTTTGTGCAGCATCAAACTCAGCACCACTGCTGATCTTTGTGTTTACACTGAAATAGAATTTGATCTTTGGCTCCGTACCACTTGGCCTTGCAGAAATTTGCGTGCCATCTTCCAAAATAAACTGCAGCACATTGCTTTTTGGCAATTCTATTTTCCAGCTTTCACCAGTTTGTAAATTCTTACCTACCTGCAGTTCATAATCCAGCAACTGTGCCACTGCTACGCCATCAATTGTTTTTGGCGGATCGTTGCGATAGCCCGTCATCATATCTGCAATTTCTTTTGCCCCATTCATGCCTTTCTTGGTAATGCTCACCAGGTTTTCTTTGAACAAACCATATTGCACATAGAGATCAATTAGTTTATCATACAATGACCTTCCTTTGCTTTTTTCATAAGCGGCCATTTCACATAATAAGGCTACCGCACTCACGGCATCTTTATCTCTTATTTGATCGCCAATCATCAAACCAAAACTTTCTTCACCACCAATCACATAATTTTCTATCCCTTCTTTGGCCTTGATCATAGAAGCAATCCATTTAAAACCTGTCAACACATTGTAACAAGCCACACCGTTTTGCTTCGCAATATTGTCAATCATGTAAGAAGTAACAATGGTCTTGATC
>CAZDHQ010000658.1:0-3170 GCA_964505135.1 uncultured Ferruginibacter sp. | reverse complement strand
ATACCTGCCTTATCTGGTTTTCAGTATTCAGCTCTAGACAAGTCAATTGCATTTACATCCAAACCGGGCAATTATTTCTGGTCTAACGGTTACGCATGGGGTACCATGCAGGTGAAGCAGCAAAACAAAAAGCTGGCTTTTGATCTAAAAGTATTGCACGGTGAGCTTGCATTATCGGCTATAAAAATTGGTGATCATCCGGCTACAGCATTTACATCACCGTTGATGATAAAAGCAGGAGAATCAAGACAGGGAGTTATTAAAGAATAGTTTGAACAGCGATAGTATCCGTTTTCTTTACGATCCTTTCGTCCTTTGCGATAATCATAATTGAATTATTTCAGCTGCATTGCTTTATAATCTTTTGGTGTACTGCCCATAATTTTTTTAAACTGTTTATTAAAGTTGGAAACAGTTTGGTATCCGCAGTCGTAGGCAATTTCACCTACGCTGGCATCTTTTTCCAGCAGCATTTTGCAGGCATTGGCAATTCTTACTTCGTTCAGGTATTCCACAAAATGTTTATTCAGCCTGTTCTTAAACATGCGACAAAAAGATTGTGGCGTAAGGTTGGCAATTTTGGCGATACTGTTCAGCGTAATGTTTTCATTGAAATTATTTTTTACATAATTCAGCACTTCCGTCATCTTGTCTTTGTGCAGTTTATCATTGGCTGGTAAATAAGCTTCCGCATTGATGAAATGCAATTCTTTTGAATTAGAGAGTTCACTTAAGATCTCCATCAATCCCACGATGATGTCAAAGTCTGTTTTCTTTGTAAGCTTCTCCAGTTTATCAGCAATGGATTTATTTGTCTTGCCGGAAACCAGCAGGCCACGGGCTGCTTTTTCAAATAGCTGGTTTAGTTTGTAAGATTCTTTGAGGCTGTAAAACAAAGAGCCGAAAATATCTTTATTAAAATAGAGTACAATGGCTTTGGCTTTCAGCTTTGGATCATTTTTATAAAAGGCCTCATCATTCAACCAAACATGCGGTAGGTTAGCACCCAGGAATACCATGTCTCCTGCAGCAAACTGTTCCATCATATTACCAATGATTCTTTTGCCGTAGCTCTCTTTAATATACACCAGTTCCAGCTCCGGGTGAAAATGAAAAGGTGCCTGGAAGAACGGTTCTTCTCTTTCTAAAACGGTAATGTAGCTATTGATCTTAGGCGTTATTTCGGTTCTTTCTACTTTCAAGGATAATTAGTTTTTTCAAAGTTAAATAAATAGCAATGAAAGATAAATATGGCGTACCGATATCATTTGTAAATCCTATCTTTCCGCTATATTTATAAACGATTTTATTTTTTATTAAGCTAGCTATATGGCATTATCTCCGGTATCAACTACTACTCAAGTTTCGCATGACTCCAGCAAGAATTATTTATTTCCTTTCATTTTAGTAACCAGTTTATTTTTTCTCTGGGGCCTGGCTTACGGCCTGCTGGATGTACTCAATAAGCACTTCCAGGAAACGCTCAATGTGGGTAAAGGTGAGTCTACCTTATTACAAATGGCCTACTTCGGCGCCTATTTCATTATAGCATTGCCGGCCGGTATTTTCATGAATAAATATGGCTATAAAAAAGGCGTGATCACCGGTTTATTGCTGTATGCAATCGGTGCTTTTTTATTTTATCCATCGGCTGCCCAGGGTAGTTTTTATTTCTTTTTATTATCCCTCTTTATATTGGCTTCCGGTTTAGCTTTTTTGGAAACAGCAGCTAATCCTTATGTAACTGTATTAGGCGATCCCAAAACTTCGGAAGTGCGTTTGAATCTCTCACAGAGTTTCAATGGTGTGGGTGCCTTCATTGGACCTATCATAGCTGCCAAACTTTTTTTCGGAAATGAATCTAAAGATCTTGGCTCCGTAAAAATTGTATACGTAGTTATTGGAATAGTTGTTCTGATGATTGCAGGATTATTTTGGAAAACCAAATTACCTGAAATCAAAGAAAGTGAATTGGTGTCGGAAGCATCACAGGATGTGAAGCCTTTGTTTTCGCATAAAAATTTTACCGGCGCCATCATTGCACAATTTTTTTATGTAGCTGCCCAGGTAGGTATTGCGGCTTTGTTTATTAACTACTGCACAGAGGTAAGTAGCGACATCAAAAATGATGATGCTGCCATTTTATTATCAGTGAGCCTGGCCCTGTTTACTGCAGGCCGTTTTGTAGGTACAGCCCTCATGCGTAAAGTTCCACCTCAATCCTTACTGTTTATTTACTCCATTGTGAATATAGTTTTATGTGTTGTGGTGGTAGCACTTAAAAGCCAGGTTTCTGTTTATGCATTAATGGTTATTTTCTTTTTTGAATCGATTATGTTTCCAACCATATTTGCGCTTGGTGTAAAAGATTTAGGGCATCATACCAAGAAAGCATCTTCCTTCATTATCATGTCTATTGTAGGAGGCGCACTAATGCCATTTGTAATGGGATTGATTGCTGAAAAGTTTTCAACTCCCACCGCTTATATCGTACCAGCTTTTTGTTTCATAATCACTGCATGGTATGGCAAAACAGGCTATAAAACAAAATAATAACACTATACATTTTTTGAATCCATATGAATTTGAATTTACAGGATAAAGTAATCATCGTAACAGGCGGAGCTAAAGGAATTGGAGAAGGTATTGCCGAAGTGTTGGCAGCAGAAGGCGCCATGGTAGTAATTGTCGGTAGAAACAGCCAGGACAATGAAAAGGCAGTGCAGCAAATTGTTGCCAAAGGTGGCAAGGCAGATCATGTTGTAGCAGAATTAACACAGCCGCAGCAATGTGAGCAGGCCGTTAAGACTACTATTGAAAGATATGGCCGCATTGAAGGCCTAGTAAACAATGCCGGCGTGAATGATGGGGTAGGGTTGGAAAAAGGGAACTATGATGCCTTTATTGCATCACTGCATAAAAATTTAGTGCATTATTATTTGATGGCCCACTATGCATTGCCAGAATTAAAAAAATACAAAGGGGCAATTGTAAACATCAGTTCTAAAACAGCAGAAACAGGGCAGGGGAATACCTCTGCCTATGCAGCTTCCAATGGTGGCCGCAATGCACTCACAAGAGAATGGGCGGTAGAATTATTGCCTTATGGTATTCGGGTGAATGCGGTGATAGTGGCGGAATGTTACACACCATTGTATGATACCTGGATC
>CAZDHQ010000657.1:0-3177 GCA_964505135.1 uncultured Ferruginibacter sp. | reverse complement strand
AAGCATTTGCTGTTTATAGTAAATGTACTGCAGAGCAAAAAGCAGTTTTTTTGGAAACCATTGCTGATGAAATAATGGCGCTGGGTGATGATCTCATCAAAAGAGCCATGGCAGAATCAGGTTTGCCTGAAGCAAGGTTGACAGGTGAAAGAGGAAGAACAACCGGACAGTTAAAACTATTTGCATCCTTATTAAGAGAAGGCTCCTGGGTAGAAGCAGTAATTGATGAAGCCATGCCGGAGCGGCAACCTTTGCCCAGAGCAGACTTAAGAAAAATGCTGGTACCCATTGGCCCTGTGGCTGTATTTGGTGCAAGCAATTTTCCTTTTGCATTCTCTACAGCAGGTGGAGATACAGCTTCTGCATTGGCAGCAGGCAATCCGGTGATTGTAAAAGCACACGAATCACATTTGGGTACCAATGAAATGATGGCAACCGCTATTAAAAATGCGGTACAAAAATGTAACCTGCCCGAAGGTGTTTTTTCTTTTGTGATTGGTGAAGGTCCTGTTACGGGTATGCAATTGGTAAAAAATCCTGCTATCAAAGCCGTTGGTTTCACCGGTTCTTACAAAGCAGGTATGGCCATTTATAAAGCCGCCACATTGGAACGAGCAGTGCCTATTCCTGTATATGCAGAAATGAGCAGCATCAATCCTGTTTTGTTATTACCGAATCAATTAAAGAATAATTCATCAGCCATTGCCGCACAGTTAGCTGGTTCCATCACACTGGGTGTTGGGCAGTTTTGTACCAATCCAGGGTTGGTGTTTTTGATGAATGATGATACAACAGCAACATTCATCCAGGAATTAAAAGAAAAATTGAGTGCAATTCCTGCTGGTGTGATGCTGAATAAAAATGTTTGTAGTAATTATTATGCTGCCAGAGCCAAAGCAATCAAAGAAGATCATGTAACGGTATTGCATGAAGGTGCCGATGAATCTGCCAGTACAAAGGGCAGCCCGGCATTGTTAAAGGTAGCTGCTGCTGATTTTATTGCCAATCCAAATTTGCAAAACGAAATCTTCGGCCCTGCATCTTTATTGATTATATGCAATGATAAAGCAGACTTATTGAATGCACTGGAAAATGCACATGGCCAACTAACGGGAACGGTTATGGGCAATGCAGCAGATTATGCAGCTTTTGCAGATTGTATTAACGCACTGTCATCCAAGGTGGGAAGGTTAATATACAACGGCGTTCCTACAGGTGTGGAAGTTTGTCATGCTATGGTGCATGGTGGCCCATTCCCGGCAACAACAGATGCTCGCAGTACATCTGTTGGTGCTGATGCTATCAAAAGATTTGTTCGTCCATTCTGCTGGCAGGATTGTCCGCAGGAATTGTTGCCAGTTGAATTGAAAGATGGCAACCCCGCAGGCATTATGCGTAAGGTGAATGGAAAGTATACCAGGTAAGGAGTAAATAAAAAGTTCGTTACTGTGTAATAACAAAAATAATATCAAACGAATTCGTGTAATTCGCCTAATTCGTGTAATAAAGATTTCCCATAGATGTCTTCAAAAAAGTTTTTCTGCATAGATGCTCATACCTGTGGCAACCCGGTAAGGTTGGTTGCAGGTGGTGGCCCCTTTTTAAATGGCGCCAATATGAGTGAAAAGCGCCAGCATTTTTTAAAAGAATATGACTGGATTAGAAAAGGATTGATGTTTGAACCTCGTGGGCATGACATGATGAGTGGAAGCATTTTATATCCACCACATGATCCTGCGAATGATGTGGCAGTGTTGTTTATTGAAACGAGTGGTTGTCTGCCGATGTGTGGCCATGGTACAATTGGTACGATCACCATTGCAATTGAAGAAGGATTAATTGTTCCAAAAACACCTGGTGTAATCCGCATGGAAGCACCGGCTGGCCTGGTATTGATCAGTTACAAACAGGAAGGTAACAAAGTAAAAAGTGTAAAGTTGACCAATGTAGCTTCTTATTTGGCAGCAGAAAATTTAACAGCTGAATGTCCTGAACTGGGTGAACTCACGGTGGATGTTTCTTATGGTGGCAATTTTTATGCTATTGTAGATGTTCAGGAAAATTTTAAGGGCATTGAACATTACAGCGCAGATAAATTAATTGCATGGGCAAGAGAATTGCGTAAAAATATCAATGCCAAATACCAGTTTGTGCATCCTGATAATCCAACTATTAATGGCTGTTCACACATATTATGGACAGGTGCTGTGTTAGACAAAACATCTACTGCACGCAATGCCGTTTTTTATGGCGACAAAGCAATTGATAGAAGCCCGTGTGGCACGGGCACATCAGCACGTATGGCCCAATGGTATGCAAAAGGTAAATTGAAAAAGGGTGATGCATTTGTGCATGAAAGTATCATTGGTTCTAAGTTTATCGGCACCATTGAAGAAGAAACAACGGTAGCTGGAAAGCCAGCGATAAGGCCCGGCATTGAAGGATGGGCAAGGATTTACGGCTACAATACTATAATCATTGATCCGGAAGATGATCCTTATGCGTATGGGTTCCAGGTGATATAAAGCCCCACCAAACCTCCCCCAAGGGGAGGCTTAAGGCAAGAGTCTGATTTAGCTGGCACTTTAATTATTTCGAAAAGCTGTATAAAAAATTATGAGTGATCCAAACGAAAATATAAATGATCTGAATAGTAATGAGCTTCGAAGCCCCTCCCCTTGGGGGAGGATGGGTGGGGCCGGAACCGCTTTAGTTATCGGCGGTGGTATCATCGGTTTAAGCAGTGCTTACTATCTTAACAAAAACGGATGGGATGTTACCTTAATTGATAAAACTGATCTCTCAGATAGCTGCTCCTTTGGAAATCTCGGCATGGTAGTACCAAGTCATTTTGTTCCATTGGCAGCACCAGGTATGATTGCACAAGGTATCAAATGGATGTTCAATAGCCGTAGTCCTTTTTATGTAAAGCCTTCTCTTAGCATGGATTTGATTTCGTGGGGATTGAAGTTTATGAAGAGTGCTACAGAAAAAAATGTAGAACAGTCGGCAGTGCCTTTGCGTGACATCAATTTATTGAGTAAAGCATTGTATGAAGAAATTGCTGCATCACCCGGTTTTGATTTTGCATTTGAGAAGAAAGGCATTGTGATGTATTATAAAACCGAAAAGGTTGGTGAAGAAGAAATTCATTTGGCACACAAAGCAAAGGAACTG
>CAZDHQ010000656.1:0-3183 GCA_964505135.1 uncultured Ferruginibacter sp. | reverse complement strand
TATTGTTCATGCCGTATACCGTAATCATACTGTATGCAATTCTTGTAATCTGCTGCAGATCATTGCTGGCACCGGTACTTATTTTTCCAAAGAAAATTTCTTCGCTTGCACGGCCACCCAGCGTCATACAGATTTGATCCATTAACTGGTCCGTATTATACAGGTATTGTTCTTTTGGTGTGTATTGAGCATAACCCAAGGCAGCGCTACCTCTTGGAACAACCGTTACTTTTAGCAATGGATATGCATGTTCCAGGAACCATCCGCAGATAGCGTGACCAGCTTCATGATATGCAATGATCTCTTTTTCCTCAGGAGAAATGATTTTGTTTTTCTTTTCCAATCCACCAATTACCCTATCAATCGCATCCTGGAAATCAGTCATGTCTACTGCATCCTTATTTTTTCTTGCAGCTATCAAGGCAGCTTCATTACACACATTAGCAATATCAGCACCGGCAAAGCCTGGTGTTTGTTCCGCCAGTTTATGTATATCCAGCGTAGAAGAAATTTTTATTGGTTGCAAATGCACTTTAAAAATAGCTTCCCTACCGATTAGGTCTGGTTTATCAATAGAAATTTGCCTGTCGAAACGGCCCGGACGCAGCAATGCTGAATCCAGTACATCCGGCCTGTTGGTAGCAGCCAGGATGATAATACCAAGGTCAGTTCCAAAACCATCCATTTCTACCAGCAATTGGTTCAATGTATTTTCTCTTTCATCATTGCTCATCATCACATTTTTACCTCTTGCACGACCAATGGCATCTATCTCATCAATGAATATAATACAGGGCGCTTTTTCTCTAGCCTGTTTAAATAAATCCCTAACACGGCTTGCACCCACACCCACAAACATCTCCACAAAATCACTACCGCTTAAGCTAAAGAATGGTACCTGCGCTTCACCAGCCACTGCTTTTGCAAGCAACGTTTTACCGGTTCCCGGAGGGCCAATCAATAAAGCACCTTTTGGTATTTTACCACCCAATGCTGTATATTTTTTAGGATTTTTCAGGAAGTCAACAATTTCCATTACTTCCACCTTTGCTTCATCCAAACCAGCCACATCAGCAAAGTTTATATTTACCCTTTAAGCCTTATCAAACAAAGTAGCTTTTGATTTACCAATATTGAAAATGCCACCAGGGCCGCCTCCAGAACCGGCAGGGCCGCCTACCTTACGCATCATCATTACAAACAATAAACCTATTAGTAAAATCGGTAACAGGGATGAAATGATCTGTCCAAACAGTTCACCTTCATCGTCCGGTGAATCTGGTACTTCAGCCACTGTGGGGTTCTCTTTATAAAAAGCCCTCATCTCTTCACTAAAAGTTTTGTCTTCAATAATGCTGAAGTAAAGCTGTGGCGGAGGCATGCGGAGCGCCAGGTCATACTGGCTCGGCTCCAGTATATTCCTGTAGTAATTTGCATGACTTGTAAGCGCCTCTTTTTTAAGGTAAACCCTTACAATCTTTTTGTTTCTTACTGTTTTAATTTTTTCCACATCGCCGTTCCTCACCATTTCCTTAAACTTAATCTGGTTGGTTTCAACACCACCACTTGCTGCTCCTTTATAGAACAACTGGTACCCAATCAATGCGGCAAATGCAATTCCATATATCCAGTAGATATTAAACTTTGGTTTCTTTTTTGGGTTGTTATCATCCCCAAAAGGTGTGAGATTATTAGGGCTTTTTTTGTCCCCCACTGTTTTCTTTTCGTCTGCCATAAATGGTTTTATTCAGAATTTTTTTATGATTTGTTTTCCTGGTATTGCGTGTTCTAATTAGTCATTGTGTTCCATGCCCGGTGCATCGCTCCACATTTCTTCCAACTGGTAAAATTTTCTTGGCTCTGGCATCATAATGTGCACCACTATATTTACATAGTCGATTAACACCCACTGCATATTTTGCCGTCCTTCATGTTTAAACGGTATTTCGCCACATTTCTTTTTTACTTCGTCTTCCACTGCATCGGCAATGGCTTTTACCTGTATACCGCTGCTGGCTTCGCAGATAATAAAAAAATCAGCAACAGCTTCCGGGATTTTTCTTAGATCGAGGCTAATGATGTTTTCGCCTTTTTTAGATTGAATTGCGGCGATGATTACTTTAAAAAGTTTGCTGTTCCTCGTCAGCCTGGTAACACTTGATTTTTTGCGGCTGGCCAATACGGTAAGATTATTCAATAGAAAATAAATTTTTGTTTACAGGAACTTGTTCAGTTAAACTACAATACAGTTTTCTCTTTTTTTTATAACTGATGACATGTAGCTTGCGAATGAATTCAAAAATACAATTTCTTTACCAATAGCTGCTGATGCACCTACATAATTCCACTTTTGAAATTCTGGCTTCCGTGGATAGTACCAACAACTATGCCATGGCAAAAGTTCATGCTGGATTGGCGAAACATGGTGATACATGGTTTGCAATAGAGCAGACAAGCGGCAAAGGACAGCGTGGAAACAGTTGGCATACAGCAAAAGGCAAGAACATTACCTTGAGCATTGTGGTTAAGCCTTCCTTCCTGTTTATAAAAAACCAGTTCAAACTCTCTGCAGCCGTCGCTTTAGCTTGTTATGATTTTTTTAGCAAATATGCCGGTGATGAAACCAGTATTAAGTGGCCCAACGATATCTATTGGCGTGACAGAAAGGCAGGAGGCATATTGATAGAAAACGTAATAGGTAACCATGCAAATGCTGATGCAAATGAAACTAAGTGGAAATTTGCGGTGGTAGGTATCGGCATCAATATCAACCAAACCAGGTTTGATCAGGCATTAAAAAATCCTGTTTCCTTAAAGCAAATCACCGGAAAAGATTTTGATGTGGTGATGTTGGCAAAGGAATTACAGCAATTGGTATTACAGCAGATATCCTTTTTACAAAAGCACTCATTTCAAAAAACATTACAACATTATAATCAATGCCTGTTTAAACTCAACAAGAACGTGAGGTTAAATAAAAAAGGAATTGAATTTGAAACAGTGATAAAAGGGGTAACGGAAAGCGGCCAGCTATATACAACTGATATTATTGACAACTATTTTGATTTTGGCGAAGTGGAGTGGATACTATAGCGATTCAGCAGCTCTTGCTTCCGCTTCATACTTGTTATTGTAGTAACCCTTTTTAATACTTTCCCATAGATACTTGATCAGAAAAACAAA
>CAZDHQ010000655.1:0-3184 GCA_964505135.1 uncultured Ferruginibacter sp. | reverse complement strand
GATTGAATTTGCCGATCCTTCGCTATGCGGATGTGCTGTTAATTTTTGCTGAAGCTACTTTAGGTACCAATTCATCTACCAGCGATGCCGAAGCACTGGCTGCCCTAAATAAAGTAAGAGCAAGGGCTGGCTTAGCAGCTAAAGAATCTTTTACCAAGGATGAAATACTCCACGAAAGAAGAGTAGAGTTTGCCTTTGAAGGTGATTACTGGTTTGATATACAAAGACAGGGCTTTGCAAAAGCAAAACAAATTATTGAAGCGCAGGATAGGGGAAGTAAATGGGGCGCTAAAAATGTAACCTTTACTGAAGCCAATATGTTCTTACCAATCCCTGCCGGCGAGGTATTGCAGGATCCATTACTGGCTGAACCTGCTGTTCCTTATTATTAATCTTAAGCATTCATCATTTCGTACAAAATAAAAAATATGTTATGATCAAGAATATTAAAGCAATCTACCTGCTTTTACCAATTGTACTACTATCGGCGGTGCTGATTTCCTGCAGAAAGGATACAGATGGAACGCCACAATATAAAGCCAGCAGCAGCATGACGGGTACACTGGATTCCATACAGGGATCTGCAAGAGCCACCATTACGCTGTCTGGGACCGGCCTAGGTAAAATGCTTTCCATTGTGTTTACCAAAGACAGTGTGAATGCACCATTCCTTGCTACATTAAATACAGAGAACGCACTCATCTTCCAGGTGCCTGATAACGCCGCAGGTGGTGATCAAAAAATAAGATTCACCAATACGCAGGGTGCTACACTTGAAGTTGATTTTAAAGTGATAGCCTTACCCGCCGTAAACAGCCTTTCTACTAACCAGGCACAGGCTGGAGACAGGATCACTATTAAAGGAAACAACTTTAATGACGTTACCAGCGTGAAGGTGGCCAGCACAGATGAAGACATCACCATAGTGTCGCAGACAAAAACACAGATGGTGGTACAAATGCCTGCTACCAATGCAGAAAGAGTAGCATTTAAAATGACCAATGCATCCGGTACATCTGTATCTCAGCTGGATGTGGTGAATGTGGATAAGGCGCTGCTGGTATATGGCGATAAATATGAAAACAATTTTCAAAACTGGGGTTGGGGCGGTGATTATAACGGCTCCACTACAGCAGATAAAATTTCTGGTAATAATAGTTTAGTGGCAGCATTTGATCCCAATGGTGCATGGGGTGGCTTGCAAATGGGCAATGGCAAACTGAATGTAACAGGAAAAAAATATTTCTCTTTCTGGGTAAAGGGAGCAGATACTGATAAGCAAATCCAGGTAAACCTTAATTGGGGAGCGTGGAAAGTAATTTCTGTGCCTGCCAATAAGTGGACATATTTTGAGTACAGCATGAACACTGATTTTGCAGGTGTAAGTGAAGTGAATGTTGTGGTATTCCAAATGTTTGATGCAGGAAAGACTGTGTTGTTGGACAACATCATGTTTCATAATTAAATTCTTGGTGAATGAAAGTGACCGTTCCTTCTGCATTAATTGTTTGAAGGAGCGGCTTTTCTTATCCCCTCTTTTTTAACGATTGAACGAAACTGTAATTTTATTGCTGCCATCTTACTTGTGAAACAGTTTCATGGTGCCGCTACAAAAAATATACGTATAACCGCTGATAAAATCACAACATGAAGTTATCCCTCATTGACGTAAGCATTATCCTGCTTTATCTCGTCACAATGGTATCCATTGGCTGGGTGCTCAGGAAAAAAGCAAGACAAAACAAGGAGAGTTATCTGATGGGTGGAAAACAACTGCCCTGGTACATGCTGGGCATGAGTGATGCCAGTGATATGTTTGACATCAGCGGAACCATGTGGATGGTGGCACTTTGTTTTGTGTACGGAATGAAGAGCATCTGGATACCCTGGCTATGGCCGGTATTTAACCAGGTGTTTATGATGATGTTTTTATCCAAGTGGCTGCGCCGCTCTAATGCTACCACTGGTGCAGAATGGCTGGCCTCCAGATTTGGTACAGCTGGCAGGGGTGTAAGAGGCTCACATAATATCACCGTTGCATTTGCGCTGCTGAGCTGCCTTGGTTTCTTAGCGTATGGTTTCGTGGGGCTTGGTAAGTTCATTGAAATTTTTGTTCCATGGGATTTGGTTAAAGCCTACGTTCCTTTTAATGTGTCAAAAGAATTTGTGCCGCATTTTTATGGTATCATCTTTACGCTGTTCGCCATGTTTTATTCTATCCTTGGCGGCATGCACAGCATTGTATTGGGTGATTTTATTAAATATATGATTATGACGGTGGCCTGTATATCTGTTGCCGTTATTGCCATGATACACTTAAAAGGCCAAACACTTAAAGTGCCTGATGGATGGAGTAATCCATTCTTTGGAAAACACCTGGATCTTGACTGGAGCAATATCGTTGCTGATGCCAGTAAGAAAATTGAAAGCGATGGGTTTGGTTTGTTCTCTGTCTTTTTTATGATGATGTTGTTTAAAGGTGTGTTTGCAAGTTTGGCCGGGCCTGCACCTAATTATGATATGCAAAAGATCTTATCAACCAGGTCGCCAAAAGATGCGTCAAAAATGAGTGGCTTTGTTTCCATCATTTTGTTACCCATCCGTTACTCTTTGGTTATTGGCTTAACTGTATTGGGCTTGCTTTATTACGATCAAATGAATTTGCAGGGAGCAGATGGTGTTACTGATTTTGAAAAGATACTGCCTGCTGCCATCAATAACTTTTTACCGTTGGGTATTTTAGGATTGGTATTAACTGGCTTGTTAGGCGCTTTTATGGGTACCTTCTCCGGTACAGTAAATGCAGCACAGGCCTACATTGTAAACGATATCTATCTTAAATATGTAAATCCACATGCCAGCACTAAAAAGATTATTTCAATGAATTACCTGGTGGGTATTGTGGTAGTGGCTACCGGTATCTTTTTTGGTTTTTTAGCAAAGGATGTAAACGAGGTATTGCAATGGATAGTGGGCGGTTTATATGGAGGGTATGTAGCAGCCAACTGCTTAAAATGGTATTGGTGGCGCTTTAATGCCAATGGGTTTTTCTGGGGAATGGCCGTGGGAGTAGCAGGTGCGTTGGCCATGCCGGCATTAATTGAGTGGGGAATAAAATCAGGTCTTATCACACAATCTTTACCGCTTTATTGGTGGCCACTGTTATTTGTGCTATCATTGGCAG
>CAZDHQ010000654.1:0-3188 GCA_964505135.1 uncultured Ferruginibacter sp. | reverse complement strand
AATTGATATTAGGACAATCAGTAAAGAAAACCCTATTCCTGGAGGGTATTTTGATGGGATAATAAGCATTTATTTAAAATTTAATTCTAAATAAATCAGCTCTCGCCAATTTGAGAATTGACTGAATTTATGGCAGTAACTTACTGTTGGCGGTTTGTTTCTATCTAATGGAAAGAATGGTTAACTTTTCCGGATAAGGGAATTGGTTTTTATATTGGAATGTTTATTGATTGTTGATTAACAATGATTAACAAATACTGGCACGATTTCGGCAATCTGATTTGCAGATTTTAAGCAGTCAATTTTAAAAATCAACTTCATTACATAGGTTTTTCAGTGTTTAATTTGATAAAGCCGTTTAGAATAGTATGGATCTCTATTTTAAACGGCTTTTCTCGTATTTATCAGAGTAGGCCCTTCCAAATTGTATCTGTTTTCCGAAAAAAATGCATTAGTCCGAAATCTGGACGGATTAACAAAAGGAAAAGAAGCTAATTTAAAGATTTTCAGTACTTTATAAATTTGGCATAAATACGGTAAGCTTTCCCTGAACGGTAATAATACCTTCTTACTTTTAAAGCCTTAGCAAATGAACAGCATGTTTAATAAAATAGCCGGAGCCCTGTTGATAAGTGCAGGTTCATTGATCAAGAAACTCTCAGCTTTGTATAATGGTAGTGTTTTTAATCCGGCGCCATCGTATTGGGCGCTGATCCCAGTAAGAACCGGACTTAATCGCCAGCAGGAAAATCGGAATGAGATGGTACAGCCAATCATAAATAAAAACAAGCAGCTATAAAATATCACAGCACAACAGGCGTTTAATATCCAACCTCAAAATATAAAGCGCTTGTGCTTGGTAAACAAGATGTTTTCTTTGGGGGTTACAGAACCGAATTAGGTTCGTAAACAAAGGCCCGATTTCTATCGGGTCTTTCGTTTTTTTAGAACAGCGAAGGTTATAAGGTGATTTTTTTGCCTGTTGACCTGGTTGGTAAACTATCTGCAAATTTTGAAATATTATTTTTGCCGGCATTACGGTTTTGTTTTTTTGAAAGCAAAAGCAGTGGTTTCACTTCAATTTTTCCATCCCGGCCTTTATTGTACTCAAATAAGTAAGCATTGGTAGCAGATGAGCCTGACTGGGTCATTTCAACCTTTATAATATAATTATTATTGCCAATTTCTGTATTAACGGTGTCAATTGAAAGGCTTGCGTTTACCGCTTTAGCCGTTTCTTGCTGCTCTAACAGTTCGTTGTTTACCAATGCTACAGTATAGGTATTTTTATCTTTATCGCCGCCAGTGTATATATTTTGCCTGGGACTTTTTGAGATTCTATTTTTTGTGTTTTGTTGGGTTGAAGGCAATTTAGGCGAAACTGTATTGGATAGTCTAACAGCGTTTATCCCTTCCGGCGACCAATTGTAGTCCCCCGACCCTGTAGTTTTCAATAGTGGTTGTATCTTATCTTTTGTAATGGAGGAGGCAGTTTCAGTTTGTTTTTTTATTGATGGTAAACTTAAGAGAATTATAAAGCAGACAACAACGGATATTGAAAATAGCTTAAGTTTTTCAAGACGGTTAATTTCCACCCTGGCCGATTCACCAAACAGGCGCTTTACCCTTTGAAGTAACAAGCTTTTTCCGCCAATAGCTGCTGGAAGTAGCAAAAGTCTTTGTTGCCTGTTTCTTTCAAGTGTCACCAGTGCATCAGCGTACAAATGTTTGTCGTACTGATAGCTGATTACCCAGTCGTCACAGCAGTTTTCTCTTTCTTTTCTGATGGCACTGCTTAGTAGAATAGCAAAGGGATTAAAGAACAAGATCTGATCTATAAAAGACTGCAAAATATTAATAATATAGTCATTCCTTTTTATATGAGCCAACTCATGAATAATGATGGCTTCCGCCTGTGATGGGCTCAAGTGGTTAAACAAGGTGAATGGCAGCAGGATTACCGGTTTAAAAAAGCCCATTACACAAGGCGTTTCCACTTTTTTGGACATCCACATTTCCAGCTTTTTATCAATTCCCAAATGATAGCAAACTTGCTGAGCAAAAAGCCGGTAATCAAGGGGTGCTTTTTGACGGGGATCATTTTTCAGGCCTGCTATATTAAAAATATCACGGATTAAAAAAACGCTTTTTATCAAACAAGTGCTAAGGTATATCAAGGCCATCCACTGGAAAAATAGCGGAAAGTTGAGAAAGAGATTGTCTCCTGTAACATCCCAAAATCCAACTGATATAGAAGTGTTTACTGGGTTGCGGAGTAAAATCCAGCTTGAAATTAAATTGTAGATAAAGGATAAAAACAAGATGAAAATACACGCAAGACCAAAATTATATTTGAAGACAGATGAGATTTTTTGCAAAGTCACTGTCTTATAAAGTATCCATATAAGCAGCCCCTGCCAAATACTGTTGATGATAGACCAACTAATGGCAATAAGAAAAAAATTGGTTGTAAAACCAGTGAGCATACTTCACTATTTAATACTTTTTAGAAAATTGCTGATTTCTTCCAACTCCTGTTTGGATGCCTTGTGATTTCCAAGTGCCTGCATCACTAACTGTGCAGGAGAACCTCCAAAAAGGGAATCAATCATTTTATTTACCAGTAAGCTCTGCGTATTTTCTTTGGTTACTGCTGGTTTGTACACGTGTACCTTACTGCTGCTGTCTCTTGATACAAGACCTTTCTCAAACATAATCTGCATCAATTTAAGCGTAGTGGTATAGCCTGCTTCCTTGTTTTTTATGATTTCCTCGTGTACTTCTCGTACCGTTGCACTCTGCCTTTTCCAAAGTACCTGCAGTATTTCCAGTTCGCCTTCAGTAGGTTTCAAAATCTTTGTAGACATATTACGATTGTTTTCGTATGTAAATGTAGAAATTTTATTGAAAACAAAAACTAAAAGTTTCGTAGAAGCAAGATTACTTGGGATGATTGGTAATAAAAAGCCAACGTTCTCTCGGCCTTAGTATTTTTATTTACTCAAAACTTTCATCTGCACTCGGCCCATAACTTCCCGGAATCGGCACGTCCAATAAGCGCAGGAATACGCCCAACTGTGCCCTGTGGTGGATGATTTGCGAAATAGACATCCTTATTACATCGGCCTTTGGCTCTGTGCTATAAATTTTCTCACCGTTTCTTAATGTCCATGGTTCATCAAGTGTGT
>CAZDHQ010000653.1:0-3190 GCA_964505135.1 uncultured Ferruginibacter sp. | reverse complement strand
TCTTCAAGTGCATCTATATTTAAGACAGAAGGCTGTAGGCTGTGAAAACTTCCAAGGTCTATTATCCACCAGTTTTCTGCGGCAAACTGCAGAATGTGCACACTTCCTTTCTCATCAATTTTATACATTCTTAAACAGCCACGAACAACAAAATAAAACTGTGTGCAAACATCTCCTTCCTGTAATAAATATTGTCTTTTTCTGAAAAGGCGTGACTTGAATTTTTCTTTAACGAGCTCTTTCTCTTCTTTGCTTAAAAGAATCAATTTTGCAAAATAAGTAAGCAATGGTTCGATAGAAGCCTCTGTTAAATTTTCTTTCATGCTGAAACAGCTTACAGGTTTCTCAACCAAATATTTCTAAAACTAATTGGTTCACTTGGATCACCATGCGCCTGCAACTTAATGGGGCTTGCACCATGTGCCTTGTACTCAGGTGTGCCTATCCATTTTGTTACACCTTTCACTTCCGTATGATTCTGCAGCAATACGCCGTTATGTATAACAGTAACATAAGCTGGCGTTTTTAAACTGCCATCTTCATTAAATCTTGGTGCATTCCAGATTATGTCATAATACTGCCATTCACCTGGTTTTTTACAAGCATTGGCCAATGGTATGGCTTGTTTGTAAACAGAGCCAGCCTGGCCGTTTACATAAGTTTTATTGTTGTAATTGTCCAGTATCTGTATTTCATAGCCTTCATCTCCTTTGGCTGTATTCGCTACAAATACACCGCTGTTTCCACGTGCCTGGCTGGTACCAGTAATATTAGCAGGCACTTTCCACTCCAGGTGCAATTGGTAATCAGTAAAGCGTTGTTTGGTAGTAATACCGCCCACTTTTTTATTTACCGTCATCACACCATTGGCTACCGTCCAGCCGGCCGGCGCAGTACTATCTTTTTCTCCATGCCATTGATCCAAATTTTTTCCATTAAATAAAATGATGGCATCAGATGGGGCGTCCTGCGGTGTTTGGCCCGGCGTAACAATAGCTGGTTCCGGGCTCCATATTTCAGTTTTGGCTGCCTCTGCAACCGGATCATTTTGAGCATGCGCCAGGGAAGCAGAACAAGCAACGATGGCAGTAGCAAAAATTCGTTTAATCATGTGGCAATTATTTTTCCGTTTGTTTTAAAATTTTTTACCGTATAAAATTAATGGTATCTCTACACAAGCACCCGTATTTTTTTTCGAATTAACGAATCTGTTTTTTCAATTGATCAAATTAAAAATACACTTCATGCCAATGCTGGTATTATAAGCTTTCGCTGTATTACATCTTTGTGTCCACAAATATTAACGCCATGAAAAGATTAAAAAAAATATTGAAGTGGACAGGCATCATCCTGTTAATGATTGTTCTTGCTGTATCAGCATTGACCGCATCAAGACAAAATTTAAAATTTGACGCTCCTTATCCAAAAGTGCACTCCTCCACAGATACTGCTGTAATTGCAAGAGGAAAACATTTGGTAAGAAGTATTGCTCACTGTGCAGACTGCCACAGTCCTTACAACAATGATTCCCTGCTGGCACTTGGCCAGGAAGCTCCATTGATTGGAGGAAAGCTATTTGATTTTGGTCTGGGGAAATTTTATTCTAAAAATCTTACCTCCGACTCGGTAACGGGCATAGGTAAACGCACAGACGAAGAAATTGCCAGAACACTGTATTACGGAGTGTATCCAAACGGCAATGCAGTACTTGATTTTATGCCCTTTCATAATGTGAGTGAAAGCGATATGTCAGCCATCATTTCTTATTTAAGAACCCTAAAACCTGTAAGAAATATTGTGCCGGAAAATGAATACACTATGATGGGAAAAGTAGTAAAAGCATTTATGGTGAAGCCTGTGGGGCCAAATGGTGAGATTATCAAAACGGTAACACCTGACACTACTGCTAACTATGGAAAATATTTGGTGCTGAATTTGGGTAACTGTTCAGGATGCCACACCCGGCGTGGAATGGCCGGGGAGCCACTAGGAGAGCCGCTTGCCGGAGGTAACCCGATGGAAGAAGACGGTATGCCGCCACTTACACCACCCAATCTTACTCCAGATAGCAGCAGTAGAATTTTTGGATGGACAAAACAAAAATTTGTGGATCGTTTTAGAAAAGGAAAATTGATCAGCTATAGTCACATGCCGTGGAATAGTTTTAAGAATATGACGGATGATGAATTGACTGCTATCTACAATTACCTGCAAACGATAAAACCTGCAAAAACATTTATTGACAAAAAATAATTCGCCCGGGGATTCTACAAAAAGCCTTCTTATTTTTTAAGAAGGCTTTTGTGTTATTTAATTTTACTTCTTTTCTCCATTAGCTCTCTCCAGGTAGTAAGTATAATACCCTCTTTTTGAATAAATTTTTTCAGCTCAGGATCCATCATGGCCAGCATATCACTTTTACGCACCATACCAGAGCCGCTTATTTTTTCAAAAATGGGTGATGGAGAAGTACAGTGCATGATTACCATCGTTACACCTGGTTGTAATTTTTTAAGCTCCTGTATGTAAAAAGCAGTTTTGTTTTGCTGTAGGTTTTTATCTGTTGGCTGCATATTTTCTGGTAGCTTCCAATCATA
This sequence comes from uncultured Ferruginibacter sp., assembly GCA_964505135.1. Lineage (GTDB taxonomy): Bacteria > Bacteroidota > Bacteroidia > Chitinophagales > Chitinophagaceae > Ferruginibacter. The sequence goes on along the minus strand of CAZDHQ010000653.1, from coordinate 593 downwards.
GCTGGTGTTGTGTAAATCATCTAATACAGGTAAGCCTGCGTTCCATAATTGCTTACCTGCTTCCCTCATCATGTTCACCAATGCATCCGATGCATTCATTTGTTGTTGTATGATGGTGGCATGCCCAGCTGGTACCATCACCGGTGTATGATAAGTGATACCCAACTTTAAATAACGCTGAAAAAATAATGGTGAAGCAAACAATGTCCCCATGTGGCTATCAAAATGAGTGGGTGTAAAGCCCATTGCTTTAGCTCTTTCCGCTTGTGCAGTTATCTCTGCTTCTACTTCATCTGCTGTGGCATTTTTAACCACACTGTCTACACTGCCCCATAATGCACCTTCTTTGTCTACAAGGCCAGGTACTTTTTCTTTTCCTGCCAAAGGTACCCAGCGATAATCTTTCCATTCGCTGGTGAGTGTAAGGTGCAGGCCTGCATCAATACCTGGATGTTCTTTCAGGTAATGTACAAAACCCGGCACCCAGCCGCAGGGCATCATTACACTGCAGCTATTGGCTACACCTTTGGTAATGGAATTGATAGCGCCTTCATTGGAATCATAAGACATCCCTGCATCATCTACATGCAATA
>CAZDHQ010000652.1:0-3196 GCA_964505135.1 uncultured Ferruginibacter sp. | reverse complement strand
TTTACCTCCGGTATAGTATCTCCATTTCTGAATGTAGTCACATCCAGGTTCCTCGTCATCCACTGCTGTGCTCCGATTGTTACCTGCCTGGGCAGTACTGCCTGCGCTTCAGATCCTGCTACATTATTCCAGGCACTCCCATTGTATACCTGCAACTCCCCGGCGATGCCGCAGTCAATGCACCAGATCATTAAACCAGGTGCAGGATTTGCTATTGTATTTCTTTGTTCTGCAGTTAACCGTGGCGGCAAAAAACCTTTATCAGTTGTATATACTTCCAATTCTGCACATACAGCGGGAGTGGTGGTGCCAATACCAACCTGTGTATATAAAACGCCCGGCATAAGCAATAAAAAGCTTGCTACCAGGTTAATCATTGTAATCCAACGTTTCATGATATGCTCTACAATTGTATTTTTTAGTAGCAGGCTGCCCATGCACTTGATGCTGGTTTTACCTTTAAAGAAATGCTGTTTGCCAATCTGCTGACTGTACCTATGGTTTACCAAGAAACGTTAAATAGAAATCAGCAAAAATGATGGCAGTTAGCATTTTTATTGACCCTCATCAAACTGAGTGCAGGGAGAAGTATGATAGACGATTCCTGTATTTTACTTTCTATTGACGATGTTGCTTTTATGCCGGAGGGTAATCTTGCAAAAATTTACTTTGCAAGGACTATAACTACCAATTCTCACATGAATTAATCATGTGCATCCAGTAATCGAATCTCACAAAGTAGTATTCAAAAAAGATAAGGAAGAAAAATCTTAAGAAAGGGAAAAGTTGTTCTTAATAAAATTCCGGATGAGGTAATTATAAAACTCGATACAAGAATACAGGATAAGCAACTGGTAGTTTCTTCCAATACAACTGAGCCGGTAGCAATAACTGAGGATGGATTCTTCCTGCCTACACTGATGCACAATCTTTTTAGCAATGCGGTTAAATACACAGCTATTGGTGAAAAAATTCATTACCAATGGAGTGATAACACAAAAATTTTTTCTATTACAAACAATGGAACAGAAATTAATCCGGAACAGCTACACTACTTCTTTAACCGCTTTTACAAAAACCGATTAATCCAGAAGCGCTTTAATTTCCGGAGGCGGACTCGGCCTAGCTATTATAAAAAGTTTGCCGGTCTGCAGCATAATATTATAACCGGAAGATCACTCTTATTTCTTTTTAGCTTTACCAGTCTGTACCAGCTCATGTAAGGGCTGCAGCTCTTTAAAAACTCCACCTTAAACGCAAAAAAGCTGTATGTGAAATATCCTGGAAATATCCTTTGGAAATAAAAAAGGATTGCCATACCAAATCGAGATCCAGGTTGGTTTTGAGGTTATATTTAAAGGTTGGAAATAGAATAAAAAGGTTTGCGCCAGGTGCGTATACCATACTTATGCTACCACTAAACAATGGTGTAAATTCTTTGGAGGTGGTAACCAGCAGGTTCCATTTTGTTGGCATTAGGCTTCTTGGAGAAACGTTAAAACTAAGTTTTGAAAAATCACTTACTGAGCTATCCAATCCTTTTTCATTGTAGAGAAATGCGGCAGACAGGTACCAGCCTTTTTTAAAAGTATAATCACCTTCCAATGACAACAATAACCTGGAAGCAGTATCACGAGTACTTGAAAAATATTGACTTTCTCCTTTGAATCCAACATTCCCTATACTTCCTGCCCAACCAATACCCATGGTAAATTGATTTTGATAAGCACCTGCATTTACCTGTAAATCATATTGATGATAGTTTGTAAAATATCTTGCAGCAAGGATAGGCTTCTTTCCTGTGGCTGCGGCTGCAATTTCAATATTTGATAAATCATTTACCATGTATTGTGCTTTCACGGCATCACTGCCCGGCCTTTCTTCGTAATCAAAATCTAAAAAGTTATAGGTGTTGAAAAGATCATTCGGGTTCCAGGTATTGGTAATACCCCAGTTGATTCGTTGCCTTCCTGCCCGCAGGTTCCACTTCTTTTTCTTGTATTCAACCCAGGCTCGTTCGATATTAGTATGGAGAATGGCTGATGCAGTATTGAACGGATGAAGAGAGAGATTGAATGCTTCATTTTGATTGCGCAACATTTGTTTGAAGCCTGGTATTGATTTTACATCATCACCATAGTAAAAGCGATTTCTAAACTCAAGCCTGCCACTCCATTTTTCCGCCGCATTCCAGCGAAAGTTAATCCGGTTATGGATTAGATTGGTGAACGCAGGATTGGTAAAACGCTGGTTAAAACGTACCCATCCAATATTTTTTATATAACCTGAAAGCGACCAGGTGCTTTTCTGAATTGTACTGTCTTGTGAGAGAATACAGCAAGTCTGGAATAATAATGCTATGGTGAAAAATAATTTCATGTTCTGTGCGGTGCTGCAGTTGATACAGCGGCTGTATCTGAAGCAATGCGACCGTCAACTAAAGTAATTACACGATGAGCCCTGTCAATCACCCGTTGATCATGTGTAGAAAACAGAAAAGTCATTTGCTCTTCTCTATTTAGTTTCTCCATCAGGTCTAATAAATTGGAAGCTGAAACAGAGTCGAGATTAGCGGTGGGTTCATCGGCAAGTATAAATTGCGGGTGCGATGCCAATGCTCTTGCTACGGCAACCCGTTGCTGCTGCCCACCCGAAAGCTGTGAAGGCCTCACATTCATTTTATCTTCCAAACCTATTTGTTTAAATAGTTGCTGTAATCTCTTTTGCCGCTCAGTCTTTTTTATTCCCTGCAGCAGCATAATAAATTCTGTATTCTCTTTAGCAGTTAAAACAGGAATAAGATTGAATGACTGAAAAACAAAACCAATATTGTGTAGCCGGAAATCAATCAGCCTGGCTGCAGACAGTTTGGTAATATCAATTCCGTTAATATAAATACTACCTTCTCCGGGCTTATCCAATCCTCCTATTAAATTAAGCAGCGTGGTTTTGCCTGAGCCAGACGGCCCCACCAGGGCGGTAAATTCTCCTTTTAGTAAATGCAGGTGTACATTATTTACTGCATACACAGGAACGGTATCTGCATTATAAACCTTACTGATATTGTGTGCATCTATCACTGTGGTTTCCATAAATTTTGTTTTTATCTTCTAACGGCTTCCGCCGGTTGCAGGCGCAAGGCTTTCAGTGCCGGCAGCAAGCATGAAATAAGTGCCGTACCTATAACCATGAACAT
>CAZDHQ010000651.1:0-3196 GCA_964505135.1 uncultured Ferruginibacter sp. | reverse complement strand
GTTATTGTCATTCAATGTATCTGCCTATACTTTTAATGAAAAGAAATGGATCACAGAACCTGCACTGGTGGCAGATCGTAGCGGTACGAGAATGTATAGCTATAATCCAAGGATTAATATTTTGATGAAGCGCCTGCAGGCAGGTAATCTCTATGATAGAAACGGCAGACTGCTTGCATCAAGTGATATCAAAACAGTACAGCAGCAAAAAGATTCATTGATTGCCCTGGGGATAGCGCCGGAAGAAATAGATGCATTGAGTTATAAAAGACTGGATCGTTACTATCCATTTGGGGCGCACATGTTCTTCTGGACGGGTGATGCTAATACCGGAATTTTTGCCGGTGGTAACAATGGCTACTTTGCAGAATATGCACATGCTGCGGAGTTAAGAGGTTTTCCTGCGCCGATAGTAAAATACCAGGTAAGTGCCAATAGATACCGGGAAGAAAAATTTTTGCCTGAAACAGAAACGGAGATGACAGTGGCAAAAAGAGATTTTAGTGCACTCACAGATATGTTGATAGCAGGTGTAAACAGTACCGAGGTGGAAGCCTTTAAAAAACGCAATCGTGATGTAACGCTTACCATGGATGCAGCCCTCCAAACTAAAATAGAAGTAGCCCTCAAAGAAGACGACAGCGTTAGCAGCAAAAGGGTATCGGTGGTGGTGATGGAAGACAATACCGGTGATGTATTGGCTTCTGCATCGTGGCCTTTACCCGCTGTTAATGATTTCGAACGGTTAAGCCTACCCGAAAACGAATTCAATAGATTACCCGGCTGGAATGTAAAATCAGATATCGGTTTTACACATGCCACACAGCCGGGCTCTACTGCAAAACTCGTTACAGCCATGGCAGCATTTAATAAACTCGGATCAGCTGCAGCAAAGAAAACAATCCGGGTTTATCCTAAAGACCTCATTCGTGTTACAGGTCCCGAACCTGATGAAGCAGGGATGATTACTATAGAGAGAGCGATTGTAAAATCAAACAACTCCTTCTTCATTCGATTAGCTAATGAAGAAAAATTGCAGGAAGACATGGCGACGCTGTATATGCAAACAGGCATGTTCCTACATGGCGTAGGTGGTTATTATTTTGAAGGTGAAAATAATCCTGTGCAGCAGGAAAAATGGAGAGCATTGTGGAGAGAAACGGAATTTAAAAGTTTGAAACGCTACAATCCAGATAACATTCGCAAAACAAGGGCGATTGGTATTTCAGGCATGAGTTGGGGGCAAGGCGAATTGGTAGCCACCCCGGCGTCAGTTGCAAGAATGGCAGCGGCTATTGCAAATAACGGTATGCTGGTACCAAACAGGTTTGTATTAAATGTAAATGGAAATCCAACAAGTACAGCACGGGGAGTTGCCATCGCAAAGGATAGTATTTATGCAGGTTTCATGGAAACCTACATGAGAGAACAAAGTGCACCAAAGAAACCTAAACTGGGGATGTTGGTCGCTGGTAAAACGGGAACGCCTGAACGCATTTTAAAAGGAGAAAGCATTAACGATGGTTGGTATGTATTCTTTGCTCCGCAGGCTAAAGGTAACGGACATGTGGTAGTGTGTATACGCATTGAAGGAACAAAGGGATCAAGCGATGCAGTGCGTTTAGCAGGCAGGCACATTATTCCATTATTGGTTCAAAACAATTATATCAAAAGTTTTGATCCATTAAAGAAAACGGAAGGGCCGATTGCCAACACAAACCAAGTAAACTAAACCTACTAAACTATCTAAACCTTCTAAACTCTCTAAACTTTTAAAACATCTCAACACGAAAGAACTTTAAACCTTAAACACTCAAACTTTAAACAACTAAAGTCATGTTTAATCTTTTCAAAGACAAACCACTCGATGTAAAGTCCATCCGCAGTATTTTATTGAAGGCAATCAAAGAAAAACTGCAGCGTAGCCAGGGTGGGGAAGGTGGCAACATCACCGCTGTGTATGTATTTATCAATTGCAGTGAAGCGGATAAACATTTGTATGAAGCAGCATTGTATACCGATGTGCCCGGCAAATTCAAATCAGAAGAGGTGCAGCGCATTGCGGATGACTATGATATCAAACTCTCTGCTGCTTTTAAAGTAGAATTGGCATTTACTGATCAGTATCCGCCGCAGGCAGAGCAGTTAAAAGAGATCAATGCAGCTTTGTTCATCTCCACAAAAAAATCAATACTCAGCAACAATAAAAACAAAGCATTTATCAAAGTGCTAAATGGCGAAGCAGAAAGCAATACCTATTTGATCGATGCAAACACAGGCAGGATCAATATTGGAAGAGAATCAAAAGTGCAGGCTGCAGGTAATTATGTAAGGCAAAATAATATTGCATTCAAACCTGTGGAAACCAATCGTGCCGTTAGTCGCCAGCATGCACACATAGAGTGGGAAGCCAATAGTAACTCCTTTTTAATTTTTGCTGATGAAGGTGGCATTCCCCCAAATAATAAAATGAAAGTGCGAACACCTGCAGGCAATTTGATAAAAATGCAGGCGATAGAAGTGGGCCATCGTTTGCAGGAGGGCGACCAGGTGATATTAGGTGATGTAGCTGTTTTAGAATTTTCTTATTCGGGAGAATTATAAACTCATGGCAAAGGTATTTACCATAACAGAAGGTGTAGAAAATCTTGGTGCATTAAAATCAGGAGGGCAGGGCTCTGTCTATAAGGCAAGACGAAACGGAGGAATCATCACAGCCATCAAAATTTTGCCAACACCCATTGCAAGTGAAAGCGAAGAAGACAAACATTTTGCTTCTTTTCAAAATGAAGTGAAAAAATTGCAAAAGGTAAATGAAAGACGCAATCCAAATGTTGTCGGTATAATTGATTCAGGCATCACTACTTCAGGTAACCTGCCTTATATAGAAATGGAATACATTGATGGTCCTGATTTGGGTGAATTACTTAAGCCGCCACACAAGCCTGTTTTCACTATTGAAGAAACGATTAAGGTAGCAACTGATTTGGCTAATGCGTTGGCGCATTGCCACCAGGCTAATATCAAGCATGGAGATATAAAAAGTAATAATATAAAATTTAACCAGCAAACCGGCAATTACATGTTGCTGGATTTTGGTTTATCAGTAATGTCTGATGAGCAGCGCCGCACCAGTATTCGCTATGCAGGGGCAATTGAATTTATGGCGCCGGAACAGAGCAACGGAGAAACCCTG
>CAZDHQ010000650.1:0-3197 GCA_964505135.1 uncultured Ferruginibacter sp. | reverse complement strand
ATCTTCCAGGTACATGCGTTGCCCCTTCCAGGTGGAGTAACGGATATAATACAAAGCAAAGCCCTGCACCGTATTATCTACTTCAGCAACGTAAGCCCACCATACAGGTTGCTCACCAAAACCACTTTCTACAAAATGATTAAAATCTACTGTTACTTCATCCGGTGCCTTTTCATAAACAGCCAATTCTTTAATTAACTCCAGCATTCTTGCACAGTCTTCCTTTAATGCAGGCCTGATATTGATTTCCATTACTTTCTTATTTCTTATTTACACTTTCTTATTTTTTATTTACATACCCAGGCCCCTTTATAAACCTGCCCGGTTTGGCATTGGTATGTTCTCCATCTTTCAACACCTGCACGCCATTTACAAATACATCAATCATACCGGTTGAATACTGATGCGGTTTCTCAAACGTTGCATGATCCTGCACTTTTTCAGGATCGAAAATAACAATGTCTGCATAATTGCCCACTTTCAATTCACCACGTTTTTTAATATGCAGTTTGTCAGCAGACAGCTTACTTAACTTTCGAACAGCCTCTGCCAACGAAATTAATTTTTCCTCTCTTACATATTTGCCTATCACCCTTGTAAAATTTCCATAGGCACGTGGATGAGCATTGGATTGTAGAAAAACACCTGATGGCGTATAAGAACCTTCATCACTGCCAAAACTTACCCACGGCTGTTTTAATTCTTTCTTTACATTCTCCTCATCCATCAAAAAATAAATAGTGCCTACCCTTGAACTATCCTGTACAATTAAATCCATAGCTGTTTCCTCAGCAGTTTTACCACGAATAGCAGCCACTTCAGCCAATGTTTTACCGGTGTACTTTTTTAAACTGTCTTTTGTAAAACCAACCAATATTAATTTATCTGCAGAGCCAGCTGCATAATATAGATTTTCCCAAGTGGTAGCATTGCTCTTCATGTCCTTTATCGTTTGCTGCCTTATAACGGGATCCTGTAAACGCTCTCTCAACTTACCAAAACCACCATCCTGTAATGTTGGCGGCATGCTGGCTGTAAGGCCAGTTCCACCGGCGGTATAAGTATAAATATTGGCACCAATATCTACGCCCTCTTTCTGTGCTCTTTCAATTCTCTTAATTACGCTATCCATCTTTATCCAATTATCTTTGCCGCCGGCTTTCAGGTGATAAATTTCTCCATGCACATTGGCTTCTTTGGCAATAGTGATCAATTCTTCTACTGCTTCATGTAATTTGTTTCCTTCGCTACGCATATGTGAGATATAGCCGCCTCCATATTTACCAGCCTCTTTACACATGGCTATTAGCTCATCTGTTTTTGCAAAAAATGCAGGCGGATAAATTAACGATGATCCTACACCCATCGCACCTTCTTCCATTGCCTGGCGTACCAATGCTCTCATAGAATCAAGTTCTGCCGATGTTGGTGCCCGGTTGTCTTCACCAATTACATAGGTCCGCAAAGTAGTTGCACCTACATAGGAGGCCACATTACAACTAATACCTTTTTTCTCTAAAAAATTTAAATACTCGCCTAATGTATTCCATTCAATGTTGTATTTAAAGTCAGACTGACTTTCCTTTGCCTGTTTTTTCATGGCTTCATTCCATGGGCCCATACTATCACCTTCACCCATCACTTCAAGCGTTACACCCTGCCTGATGTCACTTTGAGAATTGCCATCCACAATCAAACTTTCGGTAGCCCAACTTAGCATGTTGATAAAGCCCGGTGCCACAGCCATTCCTTTCGCATCTCTTTCCAGTTTCCCTTTTGCATCTTTTAAATCGCCGATGGCAGCGATGGTATCTGCATTTACTGCTATATCAGCTTTGTAAGGAGTACCTCCATTACCATCATATACCATGGCATTTCGGATGACCAAATCATATTCTTTCTTTTGATTACAGGAAAACAATACCGCTGTTACAGCGATTAGCAGCAGGGAATATACTTTCATAATAGGCAGTTTATAGTTTTAAAGATAATGATTCCACATACCATCTTGATAACTTTTGATTTCTGCCAGTTTAGTTTTCATTTATTTTGCAGCCATGCAACAATACCTCGATTTACTGCAACATATATTAGATAAAGGGACTGATAAAAGCGACCGCACCGGTACCGGTACAAGGAGCGTTTTTGGTTATCAGATGCGTTTTGATTTAAACGAAGGTTTTCCATTGGTAACCACAAAAAAAGTGCATCTAAAAAGTATTATTTATGAATTGCTCTGGTTTATCAATGGCGATACCAATATCAAATATTTGAACGATCATAAAGTAAGCATCTGGGATGAATGGGCAGATGAAAACGGAGATCTTGGTCCTGTATATGGAAAACAATGGCGCAGTTGGGCAGGAGCAGACGGTGTGGAGATAGATCAGTTAAAAGATGTGATTCATCAGTTAAAAACAAATCCCGATAGCAGGCGCATCATCATTAGTGCATGGAATGTGGCTGATTTACCAAAGATGAAATTAATGCCCTGCCATTGTTTGTTTCAATTTTATACGGCCCCGGCTGCTAATGGCAGAAGAAAATTAAGTTGCCAGTTGTACCAGCGTAGTGCTGATGTATTTTTAGGTGTACCTTTTAATATTGCTTCTTATGCTTTGCTCACCATGATGATTGCACAAGTGTGTGATATGGACCTGGGAGATTTTGTTTGGACCGGTGGTGATACACATGTGTACAGCAATCATTTTGAGCAGGCTCAATTACAGCTAACGAGAACACCGTTTCCTTTACCTCAAATGAAGATTAATCCTGCAGTAAAAGATATTTTTGATTTTAAGTTTGAAGATTTTGAACTGGTAAATTACCAGAGTCATTCTGCTATTAAAGCACCGGTGGCGGTGTAAATATAAAAATTTATTGCCAGCGGAATCTGCCTTTTTTTAACCAGATTCCGCTGGCATTTTTATTTCATACCTTATCAATTTGTTTATAGACGTAGAAAATTGTTCCAATTATTATTGACGATTGAGAATAGAAAACCCAATTTTGCAACATGATAGTTTCACTAGTAGTAGCTGCAGCAGAAAACAATGCCATTGGTAAAAACAACGAATTGCTTTGGCATCTTCCAAACGACATGAAGTTTTTTAAGAACACTACCTGGGGCGGCGCTGTGATTATGGGAAGAAAAACTTTTGAAGCACTAGGGAAACCGTTGCCTGGAAGAGTAAACA
>CAZDHQ010000649.1:0-3206 GCA_964505135.1 uncultured Ferruginibacter sp. | reverse complement strand
GTAAGTCACTACAGAGACTTAATTGAAAAGGCGAAGAGAGCAATAGAAACGGATTTGTACGATGGTGAATATTTTATCCAGCATATACAATACAAAGGATTAACTGCTAACAACCCACTCACAGAAAAATCTTTTGGTGGCGAATACTCAAAAGAGGCGCAGGACTTATTGCAAAAAGAAGGACCGAAGTACCAGTATGGAAAAGGTTGCCTGTCTGATGGTGTATTGGGTGCATGGATCGCAAGAATGTGTGGACTGAACGATTACATCGATTCATCAAAAATCAAAAGCCATTTAAAGGCCATTCACAAATACAATTTAAAAACCAATTTATCTGAGCATGCTAATCCGCAGCGTCCATCATTTGCTTTGGGTGAGGAGGGAGGCTTGTTATTGTGCACCTGGCCTAAAGGCGGTAAACTATCATTGCCATTTGTGTACAGCGATGAAGTGTGGACAGGCATTGAACACCAGGTAGCATCGCATTTAATGCTGATGGGAAATGTAAAAGAAGGACTGGACATTGTTCGGGCTAGCCGTGACCGTTATGATGGCCGTGTGAGAAATCCATTTAATGAATATGAATGCGGACACTGGTATGCAAGGGCACTCTCCAGCTATGGATATTTGCAGGCACTTACAGGTGTACGGTATGATGCGGTAGAAAAAACTTTATATGTAGATTCTAGAGTAGGTGATTTTACTTCTTTTATTTCTACTGAAACTGGCTTTGGAACCGTAACTTATAAAGCAGGCAAAACATCGCTTGATGTTGTGCATGGAAATATTGATGTGAGCAAAACGGTTATTGGCAACGGTAAGGCATGATTAAGGTAGGAAAAGATACCGTTGTGGCATTTCGCTATACCATGAAGAATGGTAAGGGCGATTTGCTGGAAGATAAATTACAGGAGGATCCGGTAAATTATTTGCAGGGCTCTGCAGTGGTACAGCAATTGCTGCAATTACAAATGGAAGGATTAAAAGCTGGCGATAAAAAATCTGTTTATTTATTTTCTTCCACCGGATTAACCACAGATGATTTTGTGTTTGATGTAATAATAGATGATGTGAGACCAGCAACAGAAGAGGAAAAATTTCTTGGCTATCCAGTTCATATCAAAACAGATAAATGCGATACAGATTGTGAATGTTATACAACTGAATAAATTATTTTAGTGAAAATTCATTTGCTAACTGGTTTTTTAGGTAGCGGTAAAACCACCGCCATACAGCAGGCCTGTACTGCTTTGCTGCAGCAAGGCGAAAGTGTGGGTGTGATTACCAACGACCAGGGCATGCATTTGGTAGATGGTGATTTTTTTGAAAGCTCAAACATTCCCGGCAGGCAGGTGAAGCAAGGATGCTTTTGTTGTAAATACAAAGATTTGGATGCATCTATTACTTCGTTAATAAATGAACACAACCCCTCTGTGATCTTTGCGGAATCAGTGGGTTCTTGTACTGATATTGTTGCTACTGTTTTAAAACCTTTATTACAATTCAGGCCTGAAGCCACGGTAACTATATCCACGTTTACGGATATACGCTTATTAAAAATGATATTGGAAGATACAGCCAGATTTGATACCTCTGTCAGCTACATTTATCATAAACAATTAGAAGAAGCAAGGCTTGTAATAATTAATAAAACTGATTTGGTTGATGCAGGAGCAATCGAAAAGGTGGAGCAGTTAATGCATGAAAAATATCCGAGCAAAAAATTATTATTTCAACATTCGCTGGATCAACAAAACATTCAGGAATGGCTTGGGCATTTAGAACAAGGCGCTGATACTTCACCTGGATCACTTGATATTAATTATGATATCTATGCAGAAGGTGAGGCAATGCTGGCCTGGTTTGATCAGTCCATAGAGATTTATAGTTTGCAATCCAATGCGTTAGAATGTGCTGCTGATATTATCAGTGGTATTTATAAAGCAGTAGAACAGCAGCAACTGGAGGTTGGGCACATGAAATTTTTAATGAATGATCAAATCAAGATTAGCTTTACCAATGCTGCGCAATCCCCCGAAGCAATTGAAACATATCCTGCAGCTTCAGCTAAGCTGCTGATCAATCTAAGGGTGCAAACATCACCCGCTAAACTTTCTGCAATAGTTGAAAAAGTTTTTTCAGATGTCCATTTGCTGTACGATTGTAAAATCATTTCAAACAGCGCCGCTTCTTTTCAGCCTGGTTATCCCAGGCCTGTTTACAGGATGTAGTCGCTGCTGTCGCAATTAACCCTATTAATTTTCGTGTTTATACAGTATCAATTTGCTTACATTGTTAGAAGTTTGTTCTGTAACTAATCAATGTTCATTCTAAAATCAATTACAATGACTACTACTCTTGAAAAAACAGTGATCACGGTAGAAACAACAGTAAACGCTCCCATTGAAAAAGTTTGGGAAATATGGAATAGCCCTGAACATATTACCAGATGGTGTGTGGCAACAGATACCTGGCATACACCCAGCGCCACCAACGATTTAAAAGTGGGCGGCAGGTTTACCACAAGAATGGAAGCAAAAGATGGCAGCTTTGGTTTTGATTTCGGTGGCATATATGACACAGTAGAAACAAATAAATTACTTGCATATACAATGGATGATAGCCGAAAAGTGACGATTCATTTTTCTGAAGAGCATGGAGCAACAAAAGTGGTGGAGCAATTTGAAGCAGAAAGCCAGAATCCTATAGATATGCAGCGTGTAGGCTGGCAGGCGATTTTGGATAATTTTAAGACATACTCGGAAGCCTAATAATCCTGGCTTGAAATTGATGGTGCTCGGGTTATTCCGGAGCACCATTTTATTTGTTACGAACTCCGTATGCCAATCAAAAAAATATATTGGTTGTTTACAACTTGCAGTTAGATCTTGCTCCTTTGGCATATTATTTGGCGACTTGCGCCTAAATAAATACCTTTTGCTCCTTAGCAGTTAATGCCCCTGATTTCATCTTGTGCGGCTAATTTAAACCGGGTTTCCCCTGATTTTTATTGCATCTTTTTTTACAACTCAATTAATAAATAATTGATCTGGCAATTCATTTAGTAATGCCTGCAGGCTTAATTAGCAATAATGTTTTTTAAATAATAAGGTCCTATGTTCAACCGCAGAAAATCACCCTTAATGGGTGTTTTTTATTTTTGCCTCTGAATAAGTGTTTATTTTTATCAAAATATTTTAATGCAT
>CAZDHQ010000648.1:0-3216 GCA_964505135.1 uncultured Ferruginibacter sp. | reverse complement strand
TTACATATTGCTGTATGGTAACAGCTCCTAAGTCCTGGCCATGTGAATTAATTTCACCTACAATGTATTGATCGTCTATGTTAAAAGGCACCCAATTGTTTGTCCATGGGCCATTAGAGCTAACGGGTGTAACTGGCGTAGGGCTTCCGGCAATGATTGATTTTTCATGTATCCGTATATCATCAATGCCCACACCTTCCTGTGTAACTCCCCCATCACTGCTCATCACAAATCTAAACCGTACAGTTACATCTTTCACAGGTATATCAATGCTTGCGACGTGCCAGTGTGATTTAGAAGCTGCCCATTTATTCTGCAGATCATCGTACCAATTGGTACCCTGACCTACGCTACCTAGTTTCTGCCAGTTCTTTCCATCAATGCTGTATTCCACCCAGGTGTAATCGTAATTCAGTTCTACATCAAAAATATGACTAAAAGAAAGCACTGGATTTTGCAAACCACTTAGATCAAAACACGGCGATATCAAATAAGAAGTTTCATTGTTATTATAAGTACCTGCCAGGTTGGTAACCCATCCCTTGCTTCCATTTGCCGCTTTGTTGATGAGTGTTTTTGCAGGTGTTCCCCATTGCCATGTACTATTGGTACCCTGCGTATAGTAGTTACCGTTACTGGATTCAAACGATTCCCAATAAGGATACGCATTAATGATAGGACTATTATGAACAGTATAATCCAATATGCTATCATTGGTAGCATAGTTATCTCCTGCATACTTTACCCACACATTCACGTTGTAATCAATAAATGCTGATAGGTCAGCTTTTTGATTGAATACATAATCCAGCGTTTGATTGGCAGCTATGGAAGGTACAGTTTCCGTAACCACTGTTCCGTTGTTTACACGATAACTAACCTGCACATTATTAAGCGTTGCGTTTTGATAGTTTTTAATCTTTACGCTCACGGGATAATTAGTGGTTAATTCACAGCCTGGCATACCCGGTGAATTGATGGCCAGCATAGCTACATCATTCAATGCTTCACTTAACTGAAGGTTATCAAATGTGTATCCATCATCAATATCAATTAAAGGATTGATTGCATTTACAGAAGTGTTTCCTTCTTCGCCTAACTTAAATTGGAAAGTAGATGAAATAGATTGTGCAGGATTTGCACTGGCTAACACATCATTGATGTTGATCACGCCCTTTTTCCATGCGCCCAATGCAGCCTGGTTTGCATACAAATCATAGGCCTGAATCCAGGGGTCGTTTTCGCTTCCCCTCAACCATACTTTATTTGCAGCCGCATTTGGTTGTCCGTGGTTACGATAGTAAAAATCAAAACGCAATTGTTTATTGCTAAACAAGCTCAGGTTATAGTTGATGATAGCACTATCTGCATTATTGGTAGCGTCTGCAGGAAACTGGTCAAGTGTAAGCGCCCTGTTGCCGCCCAGTGCAATGCCTGTATTTACAAAAGACCTTGCACGGCCACGACTGGTGCTGCTTGTAAAATCAAGAAACCTATTTCCGCCAATGGCCATATCCGGCTGTTTAAATTCAGCGGCAGGCATGCTTTCAAAATCCTCAATAAAAGGCAAACTGGTTAACGCATCGTTATTGATATACTTTACTGTTTTGTAAGCTGTATCATTTAAATGATTATTGTCTGCAGCATTGGTGACCCATGCTTTAAAATTATATTCATATCCTGCTGATGGTTTAGGATACGTTCCTGTAAAAGTGTAGATCAACGAATCACCAGCATTGATATTGCTATTCACGGTTTCTGTAACAGTACCTCCTCCATAGTTAAAAGACACATCAAAAGGCGCTGCAGCTGTAACACTACCTAAATTTTTAATTACAATCTTTACGGGTTTGGTTGCGTTGGCCGCGTTGCTAAACAATTGCCTTGCGGTGATTGGCTCTGCTATCCTGCTTACCTTTAGATCGTTATCAAACGCAGTAAGCGTACATGGTCCACTGTTAGCTTTTATCTGTACGGCAAGTGAGCGGCGACCTGCAGAAACTCCTGTTTTTGGCGCTACAGAAAGCCAGTAAACATCAGTGGTATTAAGCCCCGTCAATAAATAAGTGGTATCGCTAGTATTTGCTACCATTTGCATGCTGTCTCCATTCAATTTCATCACATCATAGCTATCAGCACCAGTGACTGCATTCCATTTCATTAACACGGCTCCCTCGCAGGCATTCGTTACCGTTAGTACAGGCTGGTCAAGTATGGTAAAATTATATTTACTCGTACCAGTTAAACCTGTTCCGTTTCGGCTTACTCTTATCACTGCATTGTTGGTGAATGTAGAAGGCACCACCCAATCATAACTCATCGTATTAGCTGCTACGTTACCGTTGATAGTATTCCAGTTAAATCCATTGTCCTCAGAATATTCAATTCTAAATGTATTGCTTTCATTGCCATAGGCACTCCAGCGAATGGTTTCTGTTTCACCCGGAACCAGCTTTTCACCTCCATAAGGATACTCTACCGTTACTGATGGTTTTAGCATTTCGTATGATACAACATATTCCTGCGAACCGGAAGGAATGTTATAACCAATCACATTGATAGTATAAGTGCCGGCAGAAGGATTTTCAATTACTACTTGCTCAATATTATTTAAGTGATCCGGTTTTTCTGTTGCCACAGCATTCACACTACCGGATGCAGGATTGGGCGATAGCGCCCTGTGCAAAGTGAAATTAGGTTCAATCACCACCATATCCAGGTCATTTACCAGAGCGGTTGCTGCATTTACTGAAGCTGCCACATCATTCCAATACAACAAAATCTTTAGTCTTCTTACACCGGCAGGAACAGTAATGGTATTGGATGAGTTAGCAAGATGAGCAACCGTATTAATATAATAACGATTGCTGTCAATAGCTTCTACTGCACGCCTGCCATTGATAGCACCAAAACCGTAAACATAATCCGGGCCTGGGTTGCCCAAATCCTCAGCCGTGTTGCATGCAATTGCCTTGATCAATGCAGACTTTGGATCTGCCCCACCATGCGACCTGCGGTAGGATTCATATAATAGTGTAAGCGTTCCCGTTACACCGGGTGCTGCCATACTGGTTCCGCTACCTGCACCATAAGCATTATTAGGATAATCAGAAATTACATTTACGCCATGAGATACCACTTCTGGCTTTATTCTTCCGTCTGATGCAGGACCACGGCTGCTGAAACCCGGCGCTGCATAAGGTTTAGCCTGGGCAT
>CAZDHQ010000647.1:0-3231 GCA_964505135.1 uncultured Ferruginibacter sp. | reverse complement strand
GAACCGAATTTTACCTTATGATGATATGGTCTCAACACATATCGGTGCTAACAGCGTAGTAGCCTTTCCTTCAGATACCAAAGTGATAAAAATGGATGAACAAAAAGGAACTGATTACCTGCTGGTGTTATACTCAAAAGAAAAATTGGATGCATCAGCAATTGCTACTGCGATGAGTAATGTAAAAGGCGGCTTAAGTAAAAAGATAAAAACAGTGCTGGCTGACAAGTTGATTGACAAAAGCAGCATCAAATACTACGGTGACAAACCGGGCTTCACCGTGTCAGGCAAAATGGCAAAGGATGATGCCAGTGCTGCGGATGGTTTGATAAAAGGGAAGATAGTGCCATTGATGGTTGAAATATCACACCAGTAAAATCATCAGCAATGAAAATTTTTCTTCGCTATACAATGTTCTTAATGCTGCTTGTGGCAGCAAAACATACGCAGGCACAAAAACCGGAGCTCATCATTCCCGCAACACATAGTGCCGGTAGCGTAATTATTTCGCCTGACGAAAAGTGGATGGTGAGTGCTGGCAGCACCGGTATAAAAATTTGGGATAATAAAACCGGTAGTCTTTTAAAAAATCTTTCGCCAGGTAGCAAAAATATTGACCGCTTTGAGCGGGGCAGCATTTACATGGCATTTGATAAAAGCAGCAGGTGGCTGGCAATGGAAATTGAAGATGCCATTTACCTTTTTGATTTTGACAAATTTGATCTTGCAGGGAATATCCATCTCGATGGAAAAAGAACTGCCATTAGCTTTTCACCCGATGGCAAATCTTTATACACGGCCGGTTACAACGGTGAAGCCTACGATACCTACATCATTGAAAAGATCAATCTTGCTGATAAAAAAACAACCCCACTACAAACGATCAAAGTAGTTACACTGGCTTCACATGATGTAACCAACCTGCGTTTTTCACCAGATGAAAAACTGCTGCTGGTGTATGATCGTGTATTGGGTGGATGGATCATTGATCTTGCTCAAAACAAAATTGTAAAGCAGTTTACCGAAAAACAATTCCTTTATCCATTTGACTTTTTACCAAATGGAAATTTATTAGCGCTGGGTGGAGAAAAAGAAAAGCTGGCGTATGTACTGGAGCTGGATAAAAAAACTTACCTGCCGATTAGAAAAAGTGCAACTATTTTTAAGAACATCAACCAGGTAGCTGCAGCTTATGAAACCATTGTGTTTTATTCTTCCACCTCAAAATATGGACTAAGCTACCAGGGTGATTTTACTTTATTTAATGCAACTGATTTTTCCTTCACCAATAAAAAAACTTTACCTAAAAATGATTCTTATGGCTGGCTTACCAAACTAAATCTTACACTCTCGCCATCTGCCAATTATTTTATTGATGGCGCATCCATGAAAAAATACAATGCAAAAAGTTTTGACCTGCTTTCAAAATATGGTGAACAGCCGCTTGATTCTTATGTGCAGTTTGTTTTTAAACATACCGATGGGGTTTGTCTAAAAGACCGAACACTCACATTTGAAAATGGTGTTTTCAATTTAAGAATTGTGCCGCCATTATCTACCACCAATAAAATTGACTACAGCGATTTTCTTGATCGTTTAACGAATGATGGGAAAACAGGCTTTCTCTATAGTCAATCATACGGCCTGTTTAAGTTTGATCCAAACAAAGCAAAGATTGATTATGAATATGTGACCAAGGTAAATGCCTTGAACAAAAAATTTGTGGGCCTGCAGATCTTTGATGCACTAGGTTTATTAGCATTGGTTGGAGATGAAGGCGTGTATGTTTTTGATCTCTCCACTTTAAAACTTTTGTACATCGTTGACATACCAAAAGGGATGAACTACGTGGTGTATGAAAGGCTGGATAAGTTCTGTGACATTGCTCCGGATAAATCAAAAATGATTTTGTATGCAGAAGTGAAAGACAGTTTTGCAGCGATCATTTCCTGTGTGGACCTTAATACAAAAACAGAAAAATGGCAATACCAGGCCGAGAGAATCAGTAATCTTCGATTTATTGATAATGCAAAAAGACTAATGTTCAGCACTAATGATAAATTATATTACTTAGATGCTGAATCCGGTAAATTATCTGGTAACCCGGTTCAATTACCCACCTTTACCTACCATACTTTTATTTCACCTTCCGGTAAAACAGGTGCTGCACAAATACCTGTTGATACCGTAAACAATGCCGGCTACAATATCGGGCTGCTGGATGTTGGCAATAGGAAAATAGCTACCATCATTCCGGGCAGTGGCGATGCAGTATCAGGGTATGTGTTTGTAAAAAATGAACGATACCTGCTGAGTGAAGAAGAAGGCGGGCTTTGTTTTTGGGACTTACAGAATCAAAGACAAATCGGGAAACTCTACATGTTCGAAAGCTCAGACGACTGGGTTTTGCTTGCACCTGATGGAAGATTTGATGCCACAGAGAACGCATTGAAAAAAATGTATTTCACCCGTGGCAAAGAAATTATACCACTTGAAAGCCTGTACGAAAAATATTATGTGCCGGGCTTATTGAAACAGGTTTGGAACAATACACTAACGGATATTGTACCAGACATTAATGAAATAAAAACACTGCCTGTAGTAAAAATTTCTTTGACAACAGCGCAAAGAAACCTGGAAGTAAGTGATGATGTACCCGTGATTAAAACAGACAAAGAACAGGCAACCATTACAGCAGAAGCCGATGGCATTAATGATGTGATTACAGAACTTCGGTTGTATCAAAATGGTAAGCTGGTGCAGAGCACACGTAATCTTACAGTGGAAGATGATAGCAAAGGAGAAAAGAAACTGACAAAAAGCTTTACGGTAAATCTTGCTGAAGGTGCTAATAATTTTAAAGCCATTGCCATCAACAGCCAAAGAACAGAGAGCATACCAGCAGAATTAATTGCTGAGTATAAACCAGTGGTAGTGCAACCAAAACCATCCGTACCTGATATTCAGCTCTATGTTTTGGTGGTTGGTATCAACCAATACAAAAATCCAAAATACAATCTCAACTACGCACAGGCAGATGCGCTGGCATTTAGTGAATCATTAAGCAACGGCACAACAGGACTGTTTTCAAAAGTGAATACAACTATACTGAAAGACGCTGATGCAACAAAGGATGGAATTACAAAAGCATTTGAGAAAATAAAAGCAGATGCAAGGCCACAGGATCTTTTTGTATTCTACTATGCAGGCCACGGTGTAGTCAATGATAAG
>CAZDHQ010000646.1:0-3242 GCA_964505135.1 uncultured Ferruginibacter sp. | reverse complement strand
ACACGCTGTAACTTTTTTTCAAACGCATTATTTCAAACGACTTTCCAATAGTATCGTTATATAAAAATATTACTGCGAGACTGGAAACCGATGTAGTTAAACTTTATCCTACATTTAGCGTGTAATTGTTAACTCTCTAAAGTTCGTTTGATTCACATGCGTCTATCTGAAAAGCATTTCATTTGCATTCTTCTTGTAAACACAATCACCATTCTTTGCGCTGCCCAATCAAAATACATCAATCCCTTCATCGGCGCCAGCACGGATGTAATGAAGGCTGGTGTTTTGCATGGCCTTGGCAAAACATTTCCTGGTGCTGCTACACCTTTTGGTTTGGTGCAGGTAAGTCCTAATACTATTACCGGTGGTGATAATGGGCCGGGCTATAGTTATGAGCATACCACTATAGAAGGTTTTGCTTTTACACAGATGAGCGGTATTGGCTGGTATGGTGATCTCGGCAATTTTTTGGTGATGCCCACCACAGGTAAATTAAAAACTTCATCCGGCCGGTCAGATCATATTGGGGAAGGTTATCGTTCCCGCTTTTCAAAAAAATATGAAGTAGCAAGCGCTGGTTATTATGCTGCTACTTTAACTGATTACAACATTAGAGCAGAAGCTACTGCAGCACCGCACAGTGGGATGCTTCGTTTTACGTTTCCAAAAAATAACCAATCAAGAATACAAATTGACCTGGCAAGAAGAGTAGGTGGTACATCCACGGAACAGTATATACATGTGGTAAACAGTAATACAATAGAAGGCTGGATGAAATGTACACCGGAAGGTGGAGGCTGGGGTAACGGTGACGGACATCCTAATTACACCGTTTACTTCTATGCTCAATTCAGTAAACCATTAAAAAATTTTGGTGTGTGGAGTGCTGATATTCCAGCCGATTGGACGAGGAGAAGAGAAGACATAGAAAGTGAACGATACCAACAGCAAATTGCTGCTGCTGAAATAATCAAGGGCTGCAAGGAAAAGCAGGGGAAGCATTTGGGCTTTTACACAGAATTTGCCACAGCAGCAAATGAGCAGGTGATGATTAAGTCAGGCATCTCTTTCGTAAGCATGGAAGGTGCAAAGAAGAACCTGTTAGCTGAAATAAAAGACTTTGATTTTGATGAAATAAAAAAACATACAGAGCAGCTTTGGGATAAAGCCCTGGCAAATATTTCCGTTAGTGGAGGAACCGAAGAAGAAAAGACCATTTTTTATACGGCATTGTATCATACCATGATTGACCCTCGCTGCTATACAGATGTGGATGGCAACTATACCGGTGGAGATGGCAAAGTGCATCAAACAAGTAAATTTATCAAACGAACCATTTTCAGCGGGTGGGATGTGTTTAGAAGCCAGTTCCCGTTGCAGACAATTATTAATCCGTCTGTGGTAAATGATATGATCAACTCATTGGTGGAGCTGGCAGATGAAAGTGGTAAAAAATATTTAGAACGTTGGGAATTTTTGAATGCTTACAGTGGTTGCATGATCGGTAATCCGGCGGTATCTGTAATGACCGATGCTTACAACAAAGGCATTCGGAATTTTGACATTACAAAAGGATATGCATTTGCAAAAAACTCCTGCGACAAATTTGGTAATGCACCGTTAGGTTATTCAGCATCTATTTCTGAAACACTGGAGCATGCTTATTTTGAATGGTGTTTATCGCAGTTGGCAGACAGTCTTGGTAAGAAAGAAGATGCAATAAAATATTTCAATCTTTCAAAAAGCTATAAAAATATTTTTGATGATTCTGTACATTGGTTTCGCTGGAAGAAAGAAGACGGAAGCTGGTATGAATGGCCAAAGGAAGGGAGGTTAGCACAGGATTATGGCTGTGTAGAAAGCAATCCTTACCAGCAGGGTTGGTTTGTTCCACATGATATTGATGGATTGGCGGCATTGATGGGTGGCAAAGAAAAAACACTGGAAGACCTGCAAAACTTCTTTAGCAAAGTACCGGATGATATGATGTGGAACAATTATTATAATCATCCCAATGAGCCGGTACATCATGTTCCATTTATGTTTAACAGGTTGGGTGCTCCATGGCTTACGCAGTTCTGGACAAGGCAAATTTGCAAACGTGCCTATCATGATGGAGTGGAAGGTTTAGTGGGCAATGAAGATGTTGGCCAAATGTCTGCCTGGTATGTATTGGCGGCAAGTGGCTTTCACCCCGTATGCCCCGGTAGTAACAGGTATGAAATAACAAGCCCTGTTTTTGATAAGGTGGTAATTAAGACTGATCCAAAATATGCATCAGGAAAAACCTTCACCATCATTACAAAAAATAATACGCCGGAGAATGTGTATATCCAATCTGCAACTTTGAATGGTAAACCATACAATAAGTGTTATATCATGCATGAACAAATTGCAGCAGGTGGTGTGCTGGAGTTGCAGATGGGAAGGGAGCCAAATAAGAATTGGGGCATGGAATAAAACTTTTTGTAAACAATCACTCCCTCGTTGCCAAATAATTGTAATCCTCCATTATCTTTTCTAAAAAATCAAGCGCATACATATCAGATGATATGCTCAGCACTTCCTGTATTTTAACCGCCACACGGTTTACCATGTCAAAATTATTGCTCTTTCTTGCCTGGGCAATTACATTCTTTACAGTATTGATATCACGGTCGCTTAAACGCATCACTTCGGGGAAACTTACTTTATAATCCTGCTGCACATGCATAAAGATGGTGTCATGTACAGATAATTTTGATTTGGTGTTAACTACCACCGTGCCTGCGGCAATATCACCCAGCCGCTGGCTCCTGGCTGTTACTGCCATAATGATGATGGAAGTAAACCCGCCAATAATCAATACAACAAAACCAAAGAAAAAACTGAACTGGAAAAAAGTAGTAATGATAAAACCCCATTCGTAAAAGCGCAGGAAACCTCTCAATAGGTATTGGCCCAGTGTAGGCTCACCACCATCCAGGCTCACCACTTTTATATTGAGCACTTTTTTTCCTACGGTTTGTCCAGACATCAGCAATTCAGCTGCAGTAGTGTAGAATAATACTGGTAATATGATCACCAGGATAATGAAACCGCCACTCTCACCTGTAAGTCTTAATCCACCAAACAGCAGGTATAGCATGCTGATGATATAAACAAAAATGAGCAGGAAGTCTATCAGGTAAGCCAGGAGCCTTTTATGAAATTCAGCGATCTCAAATTCAATATCGATATTAAAAGGTGTAGCTATTTGTATT
>CAZDHQ010000645.1:0-3251 GCA_964505135.1 uncultured Ferruginibacter sp. | reverse complement strand
GGTGGCCGGGTAGATAAAAGTGACAAAAGAGAATATGGCCGGGCCAAACTGGAAATCGTAAAAGAGGATGTGTTGCTGCAAAACGTTTCTGCCCATTCCCAGGTATGGATGAGCCATAGCGATACGATTAAAGAATTACCCAATGATTTTTGTTTATTGGGCAATACAGAAAGCATACCGGTGGCGGCTTTTAAACGCAACAGCGGACTGCCTTTATACGGCCTGCAGTTTCATCCGGAAGTGTATCATTCCACCGAAGGAAAAACCATCATCAATAATTTTTTAGTTAAGATATGCGGCTGTAAGCAGGACTGGACACCGGCGCACTTTATCAGCGATACGGTGGAAGATCTGAAGAAAAAGATTGGTGATAAAAGGGTGATTATGGCATTGAGCGGCGGTGTAGATAGTACCGTGGCTGCAACCCTTATACATAGAGCCATTGGCAAAAATCTCTTTGGTATTTTTGTAGACAATGGTGTATTGAGGAAAAACGAATTTGAAGAAGTAATCGCCACTTACAACCAGCTCGGGTTGAATGTAAAAGGTGTAGACGCAAAAGATCATTTCTACACCAAGCTGGCCGGCAAGGTGGATCCGGAAGAAAAAAGAAAAGCCATTGGCAAAACCTTTATTGAAATATTTGACCAGGAAGCACATCGTATTGAAAACATTGATTTCCTTGGGCAGGGCACCATTTATCCAGATGTGATTGAATCATTGTCTGTACATGGTCCTTCAGCAACGATTAAGTCACATCATAATGTGGGTGGTTTGCCTGATACAATGAAGTTGTCATTAATCGAACCCCTAAGAATGCTCTTTAAAGACGAAGTAAGAAAAGTGGGCGTAGAACTGGGTATTCCACATGATTTATTGTTCCGTCATCCCTTCCCCGGCCCGGGTCTTGGCATCAGAATTTTAGGAGAAGTGACAGAAGAAAAGGTACGGTTATTGCAAGATGCAGATGCGATTTATACCAGTGGATTAAAGAAATCGGGCTTGTATTCTTCGGTTTGGCAGGCTGGAACAATTTTATTGCCAGTGAAAAGTGTGGGTGTGATGGGTGATGAAAGAACTTACGAGTACACGATCGCATTAAGGGCTGTAACCAGCGTGGATGGCATGACGGCAGACTGGGCGCATTTGCCATATGAATTTTTAGCAGATGTTTCCAACGAGATTATTAATAATGTGAAAGGCATTAACCGGGTGGTGTATGATATCAGCAGTAAGCCACCAGCTACGATTGAGTGGGAGTAAAGGCGGCCCCTCCAAACCTCCCCCACAGGGAGGCTTAGGAAGAGTTCAATTTTTAAGATTCTTTTTGATATTTGAGTGTTGTGTTTTTTGAGGAGTTGAATTACAATGAACTTTAGACAATGAAAAAATATTTTTACCCGGTAATTATTTTACTAGCATCGGTTTTTTCTTTGCAGGCAACTGCACAGGAAACAAACAATGCCCAGCAATTTAAAACCTACCGTGTGGGCATTTTTGCGCCACTTTATTTAGACTCTGTTTTTAGCACAGCAGGTAACTTTCGCTTTAAAGAAGGCATGCCTAAATTCATTATGCCTGCAGTTGATTTTGTAAACGGTGTGCAGATTGGCCTGGACTCTTTAAAGCTTTTATATGCTAACGTGGAAGCTTATATTTACGATACCAAATCCTACAGCACACCATTAGCCAGTTTAATAAAGAGTAAAAAATTAGATGATCTTGATCTGCTGATTGGTTCAGTAAGAGATGTGGAATATCGCCAATTGGCAGATTTTGCTGCATCCAAAAATGTTCCGTTTATTTCTGCTGTTTATCCCAATGATGGTGGTATCACTTCCAATCCTAATGTCATCATTTTAAACAGTACGCTGAAAGCTCATTGCGAAGCCATTTATAGTTATGTGCTGCAAAATCATGGAACGGATAAAATATTTCTTTGCAGGAAGAAAGGTGGACAGGAAGATAAAATTGCCAATTACTTTAAGCAAATGAATGAGCAGGATGGGAAGCCATTGCTGAACATTCAAACGATTAATTTCGATAGCACCATTTCAACTGCTGTGTTAAAAGCAAAACTGGACAGCAACAGGCAAACCGTTATCATTGGCGGTTCACTGGATGAAAGATTTGCGATGAGCCTTGCAGGCTCCTGTTACAGCTTGTATACACAATACCCACTCACGCTCATTGGTATGCCCAATTGGGATGGGTTTAAAGGTCTGATGAAGGAAGGAAGCTTTGAAGATTTTCCTGTTTATTTTACCACACCTTATTTCAATCAAAAAATTGATGATAAAAGCAGGATACTGATTGATGCATATGACAAAAGATTAAAAGGTAAACCAACTGATTTGGCGTTTAAAGGTTTTGAGTGTGTACAGTTGTTTGTAAAAATGCTGGCAGCACATCCAAACGATTTTATCAAACACCTGAATGATAAGGATCAAAAAGTAATTACCGATTATAACTTCAGACCGGTGACTGTTTCAAAAACTTCCAACGGAGTTGATTATTACGAAAACAAACATGTGTACTTCATCCGAATCTTGAACGGAACCATGTATAAGGCCTGGTAATTGATTTTACAACTTATTTTGAAAGCCGAACAATTCCGTTTCGGCTTTTGTTTTTCCTACATGGCCTATACCAAATCAAACCTTCCCCAAAAGACCTGCATTGTGTGCAACCGGCCATTCTCCTGGCGAAAG
Organism: uncultured Ferruginibacter sp.; assembly: GCA_964505135.1. Lineage (GTDB taxonomy): Bacteria > Bacteroidota > Bacteroidia > Chitinophagales > Chitinophagaceae > Ferruginibacter. The sequence continues at coordinate 540 of CAZDHQ010000645.1, read as the reverse complement.
AAATGGAGCAAGGTATGGGACGAAGTAAAATACTGCAGCGATAAATGCCGCAACAATCGTTCGTCCGTACACAAAACTCTATCATAACCTTCTGCTGTTTTTTTTGTTTTACATAAACAAAAGCACTTAATGCCACTCATTCATTTTACTGATAAAGGATTGTATTGTGCGCAGGGCAATTTTTACATTGATCCCTGGAAGCCGGTGGAGAGGGCCATCATTACACATGCTCACAGCGATCATGCAAGATGGGGCAGCCAGCACTATCTCTGTCATCATCTAACCAAGCCTTTATTGCAGTTGCGTTTAGGTGAAAACGAATATCAAAGCATTGAATGGAATGAACCGATTTATGTTAATGGTGTGCAGGTGTCGTTGCACCCTGCCGGACATATTATTGGATCATCACAGGTGAGGGTTGAATACAAAGGAGAAGTATGGGTGGTAAGCGGTGATTATAAAACCGAAGACGATGGCTTAAGTGGAGCATTTGAACCTGTACGCTGCAATGTGTTTATTTCCGAATCCACTTTTGGCTTG